>CBDURX010000094.1:0-6939 GCA_965369485.1 uncultured bacterium
ACACTCATGTGCATCAGTCGAAATGCTTTTCCATGGGGTCTTCCCTGTAGCCGAGTGCCTGCCAGTCGAGGCGTCCCTCGGGTGCGTGACAGTCGAGACACGTCAGTGCCGCTTCCGCCGGCTGGACTTCGTGGAACAACCCCATGTAGCGGATGGTCTCGACCCAGTCGTACTGGATGTCGTGGAGGTCATAGACCACCGCCGCCGCCTCGCGTACCGCCTTGTCGAGATCACCGTCGGCAAAGAACTCGTCCACGGCCAGCGGCACCAGCCAGTTCCGGTCGGTGAGGAAAGGCAGCACTCCCCGGTGCAGCTTGAAGGCGAATATCTTGGCGTTCCTGTCCTTCCGGTTGCCCTCTGGCTGCATGATGGCGACCGTGCCGTCCTTTTCCTTGCGGATCGGTTCGCCCATCAATTGCGACCGGGTCTTCCCATTGTACCAGGCGTAAGCGGGCTGCACGTTCTTGGCAAGGGTGATGGTTGCCATATATTTTCCGGCGTCCTCGTAGTACTTGGGGTTGGACCAGTCCCGGACCGGGTGAAAGTGGTTTGTCGACGATCCGCAGGCATCTCGCTCAAAGGTACGGCCCGCCTCAGGACCGAATTCGGACCTCTTTACTATGATATTTCCTTAACAGGTTTGAAATTATCTCCCTGGGAAAAGCTGGGCAAGAAATATCTTCAAAATTTATGAACACAAATATCAATTAGTAAATAGACGAAGCATTTCCTTCTGGATTGCGGTGACAGGGTGGTCAGGCTCTTGCTTGCCCCTTCCCGGCATGAGAATAATAACACATTGGCCCAAAACAACTTGCAGGATGACATATTTCATGTGGGGGACATTGCATATTGCCTTTTGGATGGCTGTTATCACCTTGGGGTCAGAGGCCTCCACGACCTCGGCTGTTACTCGAACGGTCCTGGCCTGTCCCGATACGCTCCAGTATGTGATCCGGCCAGGCGACAACCTGACCAGCATCGCCGAGCGCCACCGCAGCCGCACACTGCACTACGCCATAGGCGATTTGCTGGGCGACATCCGCGCCGCCAACGGCCTCGAGTCGGACCTGCTGCGCCCGGGGCGTCGTCTCGTCATACCGACCGGAAGCAGTGAGTCGTACCCGTTGGTCCAAGATCCCGTGTGTGATGGAGCCGACCTGCGCGGTATCTACCTCACGGGCCCCGTCTGTGGTTCCTCGTCCGTATTCAAAAAAATCGACACGTTCATCGAAGCTGGCGGTAACGGGGTCGTATTCGATGCCAAGGACACCGATGGGGGTGTGACCTTCGCCACTCGCCATCCGCTGATCAGCTACGGTTCCGGCCGGGACGCTCCTGTCATTTCCCGCCTGCGCGTGCTGGTCAGGCGTCTGCATGCCCGCCGGATGTACGTGGCCGCGCGCATCGCCTGCTTCCTGGACGGCGAGCTGGGGTGGAGGCGCCCCGACCTCGCCCTGGTCGATTCCGCAGGAACGGTGTGGACGGAGCGGAATCAGGTCTGGGTCGACCCCGCAAATCCAACTGTACGAGACTACAACATCGCCCTGGCCATCGCTTTGGCCCAGGCTGGTGTGGACGAGATCCAGTTCGACTACGTGCGTTTTCCCACCAACGGCTGGGCGACCGCAGCGTCTGGTGATCAGGAGGCCGAGGCACTTCATCGACAGCAGGTGATCGCGGGCTTTCTCATGGAAGCCCGGGATGCCCTGGATGTGTACCAGGTCAAGATCGCGGCGGATATCTACGGTGTGATGGCGTGGGGACGGACTGTGGACGTGGCAGTCACCGGACAGTACCTTCCTGCACTGGCCGAGGTCGTTGATGTGATCTGCCCCATGGTCTATCCGTCCCATTATGGGCGCGGTTTTTCCGGCATCGAGAACCCCGCGGATCATCCCGCTCACTTCGTGGCCGAGGGGTGCCGCCGTTTCATCGCCATGGTCGCCGGTCGCGCGGAGATCCGTCCCTGGCTACAGGCATTTCCTTACGGCGTAAGCCGCTATGACGGGCAGTACGTTCTGGATCAGATCGCAGGTGCACAAGAGGCCGGGGTCCAAGGCTGGTGCCTCTGGAATCCGGCCAGCCGTTACGATGCGGCGTTGTCGGCGTTGCGCACACCGGAATTGGCCTCTGTACCGGGATTACAGGGTGCCAGCGAGGCCGAACTGTCTGGAGTCAACGCACCCAGCGTGCTATGGCCAGCCTTCGGACCGTGCGTGCTCGCGGGTAGTATCGTGACGCAACTGCACGTGACCACCCCATAGCCCGGATAAACCCGGGATTGACACACTTTGATCAGCGGTTAGGCTCGACGTGAACCCCGAGTCGGCGGTTTGTACCGTCTCTCGGTGGTGAGGTTCACGTGGAGGAGGCCGCCATGCGTGATCGTTTCGAACTGGCTCGACACGGCACAAATGTCCGCACGGAGATCACGGCGGGGCTGACCACCTACATGACCATGGCTTACATCCTCTGCGTCCAGCCTGTGGTGCTGGCCTCCGCCGGCATGGATCCCGGGGCTGTGCTGACGGCCACCTGCCTGGCGTCCGCTCTGGCATCCTTGCTCATGGGACTCCTGGCCAACTATCCTATCGCCCTGGCGCCGGCGCTCGGGCACAATTTCTTCTTCGCCCTGACCGTCTGCGGCACGATGGGTATCACCTGGCAGGTCGGTATGGGGGCCAACCTCGTCGCCGGTCTCCTCTTTCTCGGGATCACCTTGTTGAATTTGCAAGGTGTCTTGATCGCGGCCATACCGCCCTCGTTGCGCCACGGCATCGCCGTGGGCATCGGCCTCTACATCGCCTTGATCGGTCTGCAATGGAGTGGGTTGGTGGTGGACCACCCGGCCAGTCTGGTTGCCCTGGGAGACCTGGGAAGCAAACCACTGCTGGTCAGCCTGGCCGTTCTTGTGGTCACGATTACCCTGCAAGTCTATCGCGTGCGCGGCGCCATCCTCCTGGGCATCCTCTGCGGAGTCGCGCTGGCGATCCCTCTGGGCGTGGCGAGGTTCCACGGTTTGTTCTCCGCGCCGCCCTCTCTGGCGCCGACCTTCTTCGCGTTCCAGCTGGGGCCTCTTTTGCACTCCGGCGACCTATGGATCGTGGTCTTTGTTCTCCTGTTCCTGGATGTATTCGACACCATGGGCACTCTCGTGGGGGTGGCGCACCAGGGTGGGTTTCTGAAGGATGGCCGGTTACCGCGTGCCCGCGCCGCCTTCTCGAGCGACGCCGTGGGCACCGTGGGTGGCGTCTGCCTCGGTACGACCACCGTGACCAGTTACATCGAGAGCGCTGCCGGGATCGCAGCCGGTGGTCGCACCGGCCTGACGGCGGTGACGGTTGCAGGTCTGTTCCTACTCTCGGTATTTATCTATCCACTGATTCGTACGGTGGGAGAAGGCTTCGCAATGGTCGACGGTCGTACCATCTACCCACTGACCGCTCCGGCCCTGATCATCGTCGGTTCCATGATGATGAAATCGGCGGCGGAGATCGCTTGGGACGATCCGGTGGAAGCGTTTCCGGCCTTTCTGGCCATGCTCATGATCCCGCTGACCTTTTCCATCACCGAAGGCATCGCCTTCGGCTTTGTCGCCTGCAGTCTGCTCGTCTTGCTGTCCGGCCGTGTTCGCCGGAGTCACCCGCTGCTGCACATCGTCGCACTGCTTTTCCTGATCCGCTGGCTGTTCCTTTGACGCGAAGGACTTGACCCGAGCAGCCCCATGGGCGAGGTTTTTCTCCTCCTGAAGTGAGGGCGAACAGCCCGGACGATCACGCTAACCAGAGGTCCGTCCCCCTTGCAGAATTACCTGCGCATGCTGCGTTACATCCGACCCTATCTGCCCCAGGTGGTGCTGTCGGTGATCTTCACTGTGGTGTTCACGCTCCTGAGCGGCGTGGGCATCTGGATGATATCACCGTTCCTGCACACCCTGTTCGCCGGTGAGGAAATGGGCCTGATGAGTGGGATGGCTGAGCAAAACTCCATGGCATCCCTTACGACGGCCCCGGCTGCTGGAGTGTCCGCAGCCAGAGTGTCCGGGAGGGAGACAGCTGAGACCGGGGTATCCGGTCCGGAAGCGGCTGGCGGGGATCTGGATACGGCATCTCCTGCGCGAGATACCGATGATCACGACCGGGCGGACGGGATCCGCGCCAGTCTGACCGGCCTGGAGCGGTTCCGCGATGACATCAAGACGAAGATCAACGGCCTACTGATCCGCGGCACTCGGATGGAGTCCCTCTGGCGCATCGTCGTGGTCTTCTTCTTCATCTACCTGGCCAAGAACGTCACGGGTTATATCGGTGCGGTCCTGATGACCTATGTGGGGCAGAAGGTCATCAAGGACATGCGCGACCAGCTGTTTCGGAAGTTCACCCAGCTGCCGCTGTCCTTCTTTCACCGGCACCGCGCCGGTGAGCTGATCAGCCGTGCCACCAACGATGTCCAGATCGCCAACAGGTGTGTCAACGTCAGCTTCACCAACCTGGTCCGCGATCCCATCTTCATCCTCATCTATTTCGCTGTCGCTCTGATCTTGAGCTGGCGGCTGACGCTGCTGGCCATGCTGGTGCTGCCGGTGACGCTTCTCATCGTCGTGCAGATCGGCAAGAAGCTCCGCAAGTACAGTCACCGGCGACAGGAGAAGATGGCGAACCTGACCAGCGTCTTGCAGGAGACGATCTACGGCATCCGGGTGATCAAGGCCTTCGCCATGGAGCAGTTCGAGAACCGCAAGTTCCTGTGCGAATCGGAGCGGCTGTTCAGGGACGCCTTCAAGATTTACCGCATGGAACGCCTCAGCTCGCCTCTCACGGAGCAACTCTCGGTGCTGGTGGGCCTGTTCATCCTCTGGTACGGCGGCCGGCAGGTTTTCACCGAGCAGGCTCTCCCGCCGGATCTCTTCATCTTGTTTCTGGTGGCCATTTTCTCCCTGGTGCATCCCATCAAGGAACTGAGCCAGGTCAACAACGCCATCCAGGAAGGCATGGCCGCCGCCGAGCGGATCTTCGCCGTGCTGGATGCCGAGGCCGAGATTCCCGCTCTAGAGGTGGGAGAGGAGCTGGCGCGGGTCCGGGGGGAAGTGGTATTTCAGGATGTTTCCTTCGGCTATATGCCGGGAGAGCCGGTTCTACAGAACATCAATCTCGAGGTCTCGCCGGGCGAGATCGTCGCACTGGTCGGTTCCAGCGGGGCGGGCAAATCGACCCTCGTGGACCTGATCCCGCGCTTCTACGATCCTCAAGAGGGGCGCATCCTGATCGACGGCCGTGACATCCGCGACCTGAAAATCAGGTCCCTGCGGCAGACCATGGGGATCGTGACCCAGGAAGTGATCCTCTTCAACGACAGTGTCCGCCGGAATATCGCCTACGGGCTGGACGGTGTATCCATGGCGGAAGTGGAGGCAGCCGCGCGGGCGGCCAATGCCCACGAGTTCATCTCCCACTTACCCACTGGCTACGACACCCCCATCGGGGACCGGGGAGTGAAACTGTCTGGTGGCGAGCGCCAGCGCCTGAGCATCGCCCGCGCGATCCTGAAGAACCCGCCGATCTTGATCTTCGACGAGGCCACCAGCGCCCTGGACACGGAGTCCGAGCAGTTGGTCCAGGAAGCCATCGACCGCCTGGTGCGGGACCGCACCACCTTAGTGATCGCTCACCGGCTCTCCACGATCCAGAACGTCGACCGGATCTACGTGTTGCAGGGTGGCCGCATCGTGCAGACGGGCAGCCACGCCGAGTTGCTGGAGGCAGGGGGACTTTACCGTGACCTCTACGAGCTTCAGTTCCGCAGTTGAGGGCGACCAGTGTCTGCGGATCGTCATCATCAACACGAGCCGCAGCTGGGGTGGCACCGAGCACTACGCCGCCCAAGTGGCCGCGGGACTCGTGCGCCGCGGCCACGATGTCCGCTTCCTCTGGGCCGATCCTGTCGTGGGCGAGCGACTGCGCGAACTGGGAGTGCCGGAGGAGCGCTGCCGACTGCGCAACGACGCCGACCTGCGGGCTCTGCAGCGCTTGTACGTCACTTTTCGTAAGCAGGAGTGTGACGTGGTTCTGCTGACGAAGTGGCGAGAATACTGGTTGGGTGGCCTGGCGGCGAAACTGGCCCGGGTACCGATGACAGTGATCAGACTCGGCCTGCGTATCCTGCCCAAAGACGATCTCAAGCGGCGCCTCATTTTCCGTCTTGCAGACCGGATCGTCGTCAACGCCGAGGAGATTCGGGATGGATTGCTGAGCCGTCCCTGGATGGATCCGGCCAAGATTCAGGTGGTGCACAACGGGGTCGATCTGCATCATTTCCGCCCCGGCGGCGACGGCATGGCTTTCCGGCGGGAAATCGGGGTCCCGCCGTCGGTTCCCCTGGTGGGCACCATCGGGGCCATGTCCCCCCAGAAGGATCACGATCTCTTCGCGCGCACGGCAGCGCGGTTACACGAGGATTTCCCGGACGCTCACTTCACCGTGGTGGGCGAGGGGTTCCTACGTTCTCCCCTCGAGGCGCGTATTCGTGAGCTGGATCTCACGCAGCGATTTCATCTGCCGGGTTTTCGCCGCGATGTCCGGCCGGCCCTGGCCGCCTTCGATCTTTTCGTCCTATCGTCGTACAACGAAGGGATGGCCAGGGTTCTTTTGGAAGCCCTTGCCTGTGGCCTGCCCGTTGTGGCGACGGATGTATCCGGGACACGAGCTTGTGTACAGGACAGCGTCAATGGCCTGGTGGTGCCGCCGCGGAATCGGGATGGTCTCGCGGCGGCGATCGGCAGGCTGCTGCGAGACTCCGGCATGCGGCAAGAAATGGGGGTGCGCTCGCGGCGGATTGCCGAGGAACGGTTCGACGCCGAGCGGATGCTCTGCGAGACCATACAACTCCTGCGAGGTGAACGCTCACAGTTCGAATCCAGTGCACAGCGACGATGAATCT
>CBDURX010000095.1:0-6885 GCA_965369485.1 uncultured bacterium
GGCACCATCGGCCGGCCGGGTGACGCGGTAGAAAATACGGAAGCCACAGCGACCGGGCTCACTGGCGCCCACCTCGAACAGCAATCTTTCTCCGGCGAAGGCTTCGCCCTGGTAAACTACACCCGTGTCACCCAGGATCAAACTGACTCCACCACAGTCCACCTCGGTCATGTCGTGGGAGGCGAGGAAGGCGACCCTGGCCTCATGAATCAGCGACAGGAGCCGGTCGTTGGCCAGGTGGCCGCCGTAATTCAGGTCGGTCGTCCGCACGGTCATCTCGCACCGGAACGGGTATTGCGGTAGCGGTTCCAGCTGGATTCTCGGCATGCCACGCTCCTGGAATGGTTGCCTGCGCGCAGTGATCGGGTGTAGGCTGTCACTCCGGATCACCTGGATTGTGGACCTGTGTGCTTTCCGGGGCGGGAGCATACCGCGACTGTACGCTGTATTTCAAATCCAAACCATGGGGGTGGTGAAATGAAGTACGATCACATCGTTACGGTCGCAGGGGTGGTTCTGATGGTGGTGACGGTTTTGACGTCCACAGTGAGCCTGGCGACAGCAGATGATTACGACCGGTTGGCGGAAAAGGTGGTCAGCAAGGACCTGGCAGACCTCGAGGAGCTGTTGGCCGGGGGCGTGGACGTGAATGCGCGCTCGGAGGTGTATGGCGGCACGGTCTTGCTCCTGGCCTGCAGTTTCGAGGACTACGAGGACGTGGTGTCCCTTCTGCTCGCGAACGGTGCCGATGTGCAGGTCAGGGGCAGTGATGGTCGAACCCCGCTGATCTGGGCCGCCTCGCGGTCCCGGAGGTGTGTCGAGATGCTCCTGGAGCACGACGCCGACATCAATGCCACAGGCAATGACGGGATGACGGCGTTGATCCATGCCACCTTCGGAATTTTCAGCGAATCGGTCACCCTGGACATGCCGGAGCTGCTGGTGGATCGCGGAGCGGATGTGAATGCGCAGCTGACCGGCGAGGATGCCACGGGCTGGACGGCTCTGATGTTCGCCGCCAACAACGGCCATCCCGAACTCGTGGAGCTCCTGATCGCCAGGGGCGCCGATGTCGATCTACAGGGGGCCGACGGTGTCACAGCGCTGATGCGGGCCGCTTGTGAAGGGGACCACAGGAGTGTGAACATCCTGCTCGCCGCCGGCGCCGACGTGAATCTCCAGACTGCAAACGGCGAGACCGCCATAAGTTTAGCCCAGTCCGAGGAGCACGGCGAGATCGTGGAACTGCTGCGCAAGAAGGGCGCTCTGGAATAGGTTGCAGGCTAACCACTCCCGCCGTCATTCGGTCGATGAGCTGGGAGGAAGGATGGGAAGGCCGGGAAGGGCTCTGTCACTGTGATCGCCAAGCCTGCAAAGCCTGCCAAATCCGCCAAATCCACCAAGTCCACCAAGTCCACCAAGTCCGCCAAGTCCACCAAGTCTGCCAAGACCACGAAGTCAGCCAGGTACGAACTCAAGACCGGCTACGTCTTCGACCCCATCTTCCTGCGGCACACCCAACCCGGTCACCCGGAGAGCGCCCGCCGGCTGGAGGCCATAATGACCGAGCTGGAAACATCCGGCCTCTTGGCGGAGTTACAGCCGGCTTCCACGCGGGCGGCCACAGTGGAAGAGCTGACACGCATCCATCCCCTGTCCATGATCGAGTACGTGCAGGACGTCAGCCAGGCAGGCGGCGGGCAGCTCGATCCAGACACTTACGCCAATGCGCACACCTTCAGTGCGGCGAGCGTGGCGGCGGGCAGCCTCATTGACCTGACCCTCACCGTGGCTCACGGCGGCCTGCGCAATGGCTTCGCCTTGGTGCGCCCTCCCGGTCATCACGCGACACACGATCACTCCATGGGGTTCTGCGTCTTCAGCAACGTGGCGCTGGCGGCCAAGGCGGCACTCGCGCAAGGTGGGATCGAGCGCGTCGCCATCGTGGATTTCGACGTCCACCACGGCAACGGCACCCAGGCGGTCTGTGAGGACGATCCCGGCATCCTCTTCGTCTCCACGCACCAGTACCCTTACTACCCCGGAACCGGCGGTTTACAGGAGACCGGCCGCGGCGAGGGGGAAGGGACGACCATCAACTTTCCTCTGCCGGCCGGCGTGGGGGATACGGGATTCGAGACTCTCTACGCCGAGGTCCTGGTGCCGGTTTTGCAGCGTTTCGTGCCACAACTGATCCTCGTGTCGGCCGGTTACGACGCACACTGGCAGGATCCTCTGGCCGGCCTGGGTCTTTCCCTGAAGGGAATGGCCTGGATTTCAAGGACCCTGGTAAAGCTGGCGGAGGAGATGTGTGAGGGAAAGATCGTCTTCACCCTGGAAGGCGGCTACGACATGGAGGTTCTCAAGCAAGGCGTGGCCAACAGCATCCGCGCCCTGCTCGGGCGTGACGACTTCACCGATTCGATTGGCCCGTGCCCTTACCCCGAACCGGACCTGGCCGAATTCCTGGCGGAGGTCAAACGGATTCACATGGGCTGACTACGCCGGTGTCAGGATCCCCGCGATGGTGGCCGTCAGCCAGGAGGCCAGCGCGCCTCCGAACATCGCCTTCAGCCCGAGTCTCGCCACGTCACTACGCCGCTCCGGTGAGATGGAGCCGAACCCGCCGATCTGGATGGCAATGCTCGCGAAGTTGGCGAACCCGCACAACGCGTAGGTGGCGATGACCACGCTACGGGGGTTGAGGCTGCCCGCGCGCACGGCCTCGGCCAGCTCGAGGTAGCCCACGAACTCGTTCACGGCGATCTTGGTGCCCAGCAGGTTGCCGAAGGTGGCTGCTTCGGACCACGGCACTCCCATGCACCAGGCCAACGGTGCGAAGACGACTCCGAAGATCTGCTCCAGGGATGTTCCCAGCCAGCTGAGCCCGTAGTTGATCATGGCCACCAGAGCGATGAACGCCAGCAGCATGGCGCCCACGTTGGCCGCGAGCCGCAATCCCACCGTGGCCCCGCCCGCGGCGGCGTCCAGGAGGTTGGCGTACTCCCGCGGTACTTTCAGTTCGACCTTGCCTGCCGTCGGCGAAACCTCCTTCTCGGGAAACATGATCTTCGCCACGACCAGGGCGGCCGGCGCGGACATGACGCTGGCCGCCATCAGGTGACCGGCGTCGATGCCGAAGCGCACGTAGATGGCCATCACCCCGCCGGCCACGGTGGCGAAGCCGCCCACCATGACTGCCATCAGCTCCGACTGGGTCATCGAGCGGACGTAGGGCCGTATGACCAGCGGGGCCTCGGTCTGGCCCACGAAGATGTTGGCGGCGCAGGAGAGGGACTCCGAACCGCTGGTGCCCATACTGCGGCGCATCAGCCACGCCATCCCCTGGATGAAGCGCTGCATGATCCCCAGGTGGTAGAGGATGGCCATCAGGCTGCTGAAGAAGATGATCGTCGGCAAGACGTGAATCACGAACACGGTTCCCAGCGGGACCAGGTTGCCGGTCACCGAGTCGGTGACCTGCAAATAACCCGTCACGTGACTGCCGGGGCCGACGTTTTCGATCAGGCTGGGACCGGTGCGGAACAGGTCGCCCCACAAGAACTGAGCGCCGGCGTCGGTGAAACTGATGAGGCGGGTGTACACCCGGCGCGCCGCCATGAACACGACCTGCCCCCAGGGCGTCTTCAACAGGATGAGGGCGAAGATGAGCTGCAAGCCCAGTCCCCAACCCACCACGCGCCAAGGGACCTGGCGGCGGTTGTTGCTCAGCAGCCAGGCCAGACCCAGCAGGACGAAGACCCCCAACAGGGAGATCAGGTTCTGGGGAGACATGGCACCTCCTGGCTTGGTCGCGGCGATATCGCCGGATGGACCTCACCATGTAAACACAGCATCCTAGCGCGAACCCTAACCGATTGACAGTTCTGAGGGTGCTCAGTATCTTAGCGGCCATGAATGACACTGGCCAGAAGCCATTTCCTCCCGTAATCATCGGTATCGCCGGCGGTACTGGGTCTGGCAAGACCACTGTCGCCCTGCGCGTGCGGGAAGTGTCTCCCGGCAAGACTATTCGCATCATCCATCACGATTCCTATTATCACGACAATTCACACCTACCGCTGCAGGAGCGGGCCAAGATCAATTACGACCACCCCTACGCCTTCGATACAGCACTTCTCATCGAGCACCTCCAAGCTGTTCGGCGCGGCGAGACCATCCAGATCCCGCTGTACGACTATGCGACCCACTGCCGTAAGCCGATGACCAAGAAGATCGAACCGGCGAACATCATCTTCGTCGAGGGCATCCTCGTGCTGGAGAACGAGCAGTTACGCGAACTGATGGACATCCGGTTGTACGTGGACGTGGACGCCGACGAGCGCTTCATCCGGCGTCTCCGCCGTGACACCACCGAGCGCGGCCGGTCCACGGAATCGGTCATCGAACAGTACCTGAACGTGGTGCGTCCCATGCATCTGCAGTTTGTCGCACCCTCGAAACGATACGCACACGTCATCATCCCCGAGGGTGGCTACAACCAGGTTGCCATCGACCTCATCGCAACCAAGATCGCCGACATCATACGCGAGCGAAATAAGCTACGTTCGGCCAACGACCCTCAACCCGGAGGCCACGCGTGACATACGACGACCAGGATTTTCTACGTAAGTATCCCCTGATCGAACGCGTTTTGATCGGTTCGGAAGACATTCAGCGGCGGGTCAAGGAGATCGGCAACGAGATCACCCGCGACTACGAGGGGCTCGTGCCCATACTGGTCAGCATTCTGAAGGGCTCGTACGTGTTTCTCGCCGACCTCACACGCTGCCTTGGCATGGATCACGAGATCGACTTCATGTCGGTTTCCAGCTACGAGGGGGGCACCCAGAGCACCGGCATCGTGATGATCGAGAAGGATCTGAAGACCAACATCACCGGACGCGATGTGATCATCGTCGAGGACATCATCGACACCGGCCTGACCATCAACCACCTCTGTGAGCTGCTGGAGACCCGCGCGCCCCGCAGCCTGCGGGTCTGTGCACTCCTGGACAAAATTCCTGCGCGCATCAAGCCGGCCGAGATTCACTACCGCGGATTCGAGATCCCCAAGGAGTTCGTCATCGGTTACGGCCTTGATTATGATGAAAAGTACCGGCAGCTGCCCTTCATCGGGATCATGAAGAGTTGATAGTAGTGGCGCGGACCGAGCTAGCCGGGTAACCGTGCCTGGAGCAAAGGGGTCAGACATGAACAAGCAGTACCGGGGAGGTCCGGCGGCCTTGAATGGGTTCAGGGAGGCGTTGACCTTCGACGACGTTCTCCTCGTCCCCTGCTACTCGGAAGTCGTGCCGCGCGATATCGACACCTCGATTCGCCTCACCAGCAAGATCGACCTGCAGATTCCGGTGCTGTCCGCCGCCATGGACACCGTGACCGAGGCGTTGATGGCCATCGCCATGGCGCGTTCCGGTGGCATCGGCGTGGTGCACAAGAACCTCTCTCCCAAGGACCAGGCCAGCGAGGTCGAGAGGGTCAAGCGCAGCGAATCGGGGATGATCACCAAGCCCATCACGCTGGAGCCCGACCGTCCCATCGACGAGGCGCTGGCTTTGATGAGCCACTACCGCATCTCCGGGGTTCCCATCACCAAGGGCGACAAACTGGTGGGGATCTTGACCAACCGTGACCTGCGCTTCGTGGGCGACACCTCCCAGACGGTCAGCGAAGTGATGACCAGCGAAAACCTGATCACTGTGCCCGAGGGGACGACCCTGGAAGAATCGGCCAAGATATTGCACAAGCACCGCATCGAGAAACTGCTGGTGGTCAACGACAAAGGTGAGCTGCGTGGTCTGATCACCGTCAAGGATATCCAGAAGAAGCTCGACTACCCCAATGCCTGCAAGGACGAGATGGGCCGCTTGCGCGTGGCCGCGGCCGTGGGTGTCGGCGCCGAGAGCATGCTGAGAGCGGAGTTGCTCAGTGCGGCCGGGGTCGATCTTATCGTTGTCGACACCGCCCACGGGCATTCCCAGAACGTCATCGAGACGGTGCGCAGCATCCGCCAGAGCTACTCCGAGGTCCAGATCATGGCAGGCAATATCGGCACGCCGGAGGCGGCCAAGGACCTCATCGCGGCGGGCGCGGACGCCCTGAAGGTGGGCATCGGGCCCGGCTCCATCTGTACCACCCGTATCGTGGCCGGGGTCGGCGTGCCCCAGGTGACCGCCATCGCTGATGTGGCCAGTGAGGCCAAGCCGGCGGGCATCCCGGTGGTGGCCGACGGCGGTATTCGCTACTCCGGTGACGTGGCCAAGGCCATCGCCGCCGGGGCCGATGCCGTGATGGCCGGCTCACTCCTGGCCGGCACCGAGGAGTCGCCAGGCGAGAAAATTCTCTTCGAGGGGCGCGTCTACAAGTCCTACCGTGGCATGGGTTCTCTGGGGGCCATGGTGGGCGGCAGCAAGGACCGTTATTTCCAGGCCGACGTGGAGGAGACCGAGAAACTGGTGCCCGAAGGCATCGAGGGTCGCGTGCCTTACAAGGGATCGGTCTACGACGTTCTGTACCAGCTCGTGGGTGGCCTGCGCAGCGGCATGGGCTACTGCGGCTGCGATTCCATCCCCTGCTTCCAGCAACAGGCTCGATTCGTTCGGGTCACCAGCGCCGGGATGCGCGAGAGCCATCCCCACGATGTGCAGATCACCAAGGAGGCGCCCAACTACGGGACGGGGGCATAGTCCCACCTTAACCAGCCAGATGATGAGCGAGACCGCCTATCATGCGATGGCGGCCGCTTCCTGCCAGGTCTCCCATACTCCTGCGGTGTCACCCGATGGCAGTGCAATTCATGTAACTTATTGTATTATAGTATTATACACATATAATTCCATATGCTTTTCCCTTCTGAACAGGTGG
>CBDURX010000096.1:0-6855 GCA_965369485.1 uncultured bacterium
CGACCTACTGTCCAGTGTGCTGTCCCGCGATAAAACGAGTCGGTTGGACCGACGGCTGGATCTGGAAGAGAGTGTTTCGCGCCGGGTCTATACCTCATCCACAGGCGGCTACAGGCGTTATGCCGGACTGTTCACCATCACGGTTGACCTCCTGGAAAATGTTACCAACGAACGGGCCGAGGAGCTCGTTTGGGAAGAGCTTGAAAAGCTGCAGGCCGACCCCATCAAACAGGAGAAGCTGGACGAGATTAGGGCCTCCTATCGCAAAGGGTTCATCTTTAAATTGCAGAAGAACAAAGACCTCGTGGATATGCTGGCTCTAGCCCAGGTTTCACGGGGTGACTGGCGGTCGGCGTATGAACGGTTCACCGAGTACGATCGGGTGACGGTGGAGGAGGTCACCCGCCTGGCTCATGAATTGTTTGTGCGAGAGAAAGCCTCGGTTGTCTACTTGGAACCGGAAATTCCGGAAAACCCTGAAGTACCAACCCACCAGGCGGAAGGAGGGCAGCCATGAGAAAGGTGTATTTCGCAGCAGTGCTTTTTTTGATCGCTGTTCGGGCTGGAACAGGTGTCGCACAGGTGGATACACCACGCCATCCCGATGGTCTCACGTTGCCTGACCTTGCCTTTACAATGCCCGAGGCCACTGAAACACGCCTGAGCAACGGTATCCGAGTACTTCTCTTCGAGAATCATGATCTTCCTTTGATCAACCTCTCGGCCTACCTGGGGATGGGCGACCGCTATCTTCCTCCAGAGCGTCATACGGCCAACCGTATCTTGAGCCGTACCTGGGATGAGGGCGGTATCGGTGATCTTTCACCAGAGGAAGTTGATTCCAGGGTCGCCGCACTGGGCATGTCATTGTCCGCAGGTGTGGGTCACGGTCGATCATACGTGCAAGCTTCCATGGTCAGCGAAGACCTCGCCGAGGGAGCAATCCTTTGGCGGGATCTGCTTCGGCGGCCCCGATTTGCTACAGAACGTCTGGACAGATCAAAGGCGCGTTTGCTCAATGACGTCCAGGGGATCAACGACGATCCTGACCGTTTGGCTGAGACATGGTTCTTGCGCCTACTGTCGGGAAAAGACTCTCCCGAGGGACGCACCCACACTCGCGAGGAAATCGAATCGGTCAATCGTGAAGAAATATTGTCCCTGTACCATCTGTTCGTACGCCCCGAGAGGGTAGTAGTGGGGGTCAGTGGAGACATCACGATGACCGCAGCCGTCGACTTGCTGGAATCATTGCTGGGCGATTGGCGGAGCGAGAGCGAGGCACCTCCTCTGGAGCCGTACGTTTGGGAACGATCTCCAAAGCCGGGGCTGTATGTGTTGCCCGGTGATTACGAGCAATGCACATTTCGCATGGGGCGCGGGCTCACCGGGCTGACGGACACGTCGGAATACTATCCCGAAGTAAAACTGCTGGATTTCGGCTTCGGGTATCGGCGTGTGTTCTATCGTACACGCAGCGAAGGCCTGTCGTACGGCACCACTACGCGCCTGACCGCCACTGCGAGTCGTGGCAAGTTCTGGGCCTTCGGCAGCACCCGTCCCGGCAAAATCCTGGATCTGATGGCGGTCGTACGCGAGGAGGTGACCGGATTGTCTACGCGTCCGCTGGACGATGGGGAGATCAGCACGGCGCGCACTTTCGTTCTTGGTGCACAGATCCGGCGCATGGAGACCGCCCGGGACATCGTAAGCTTACGGTTGGATGAGATCGTCTTGGGGCGGCCCGATGGTTACACTGCAGGCCTGGTTGCCGGTTTGCAATCGGCTACCGTGGAGAGCATGACGGAAGTTGCAAACCGGTATATGGGCTTCGGTGACATGCCGGTTGTACTGGTCGTCGGAACTCCTGAAGGTGGTGTCGAGGCATTGGAGGCCTTGGGACTGGGGCCGGCAACCGTCTTGGAGCCGGTGGAATTCGGGAGGTAGACAGAGTGATGAATGAAAAAAACCGAGAAAATCAAATAGGTAGGTGTCCCTACCATTTAATCCATCCGGCCTCAATTTGGCCTATCAGGGCCCTTTTAAGTCGTTGCCGAGTCTGAGACCCCGAGTTCCCTTTCTGGTCCCATCCGTGGACCCGGAAATTTCAAATACGAAAAAAGGGTTTTTCCGGTAAGTCTCAGGGCCTGCTATTTTTTGTACCTATCTGGGCTTGGGGCAAAGGGTTAGCGGGGGCGGACCGTCTGGATGGTGGATTTTCCAGAATTTTCTACTTAACACACCCTTCGTAGACGACCTCGAAATTTGATTCTTAGTCTTGGATTCTCGGTTTTTTGATTCCTGGCGCTTGACACACGAAATCGGCGTCGATGCCGCACGTCTGGATCTGTGGGGGGCCCGGGGAGGTGACTTCCCTGGTCGGTGGGGTGATGTCTAGTCACACAACCGATTATAGGGGGGCGCTCTCTATTTGGGGAAAATTGCTCCTCTGAAGGCCTGGGGATCGGAATTGGCTGCGCGAAGCTGTTCGTTCAACACAAAATCCCCTATTCCACCGACCCCCGATGGGCGGTTGCATCCTCGTCGATCCAGTCTTCTTCCGTCGATGACATCCCTTTGCGACCAGGAACGATTCGACAATTGCCTGGCTTGTAGAATGCGCACGACTTCGGCCCATCGCACTTCACCCTCAACGTTTTAATCTGATTCGACTGAACCCCCATCTCATTGCTATTATTTGACAGGCCACTATCAGTAAAATATGATGTCCCCTAGCATCCAACCCCATCAATGGGCCAAGCTCACCATAGTCTGGAGCTGAAGCGATCACACGACCTGAAAAGTGAGGTGGCAGCATGAAGACTTGCTTGTTTGTCGGTGCCCTTTGCCTATGCATGCTCCTGGGCATTCCATCGGCACAAGGAGGCTCAGCAAAAGACAACGACACGCCCCTTGGCCTCCCGCCGATTCCCATCCCCCAGGACAATCCCCAAACACCCGCCAAGATCGCCCTCGGAGATATACTTTTTCACGACCAACGATTCAGCGCGACCGGTGAGGTCAGTTGCTCCACCTGCCATTTGGTGGAGAAAGCCTTCACGGACAGCCCCCTGAAAGTGTCCGAGGGGATCAACAAGCTCACCGGTACCCGCAACGCCCCCACGGTTCTCAATGCGGTTTACATGAAGAAGATGTTCTGGGATGGGCGTTCACCCGACCTGGAGGATCAGGCGCTGCATCCGTTTTTGAATCCGGTGGAGATGGGACTGACAGACCATCAGCCCATTCTCGAAATCGTGCGTACCGATCCCGAATATCGTGAAGCCTTCGCCGCGGTGTTCGACAAGTCCGGTGAGGGTATCACGATGAAGGAAGTGACCCAGGCCATCGCCTCTTTCGAGCGGGCGCAGGTCTTCGGCAACACGCCCTTCGACCGCTGGTACTTCGGTGGCGACAAGAGCGCTTTGACGCCGGCCCAAGTACGTGGGTTCGATGTCTTTGTCAATAAGGGGCGCTGTGTCTCGTGTCACCGGGTGGAACAGACCCAGGCGATCTTCACCGACAACCGCTTCCACAACATCGGCGTAGGCATCAACGACATCCAGGGCGATGTCCCGGGCCTGGCCCGCCAGTTCGTGAAGGCCGAATACACCAAGAGCGAAGTCGACATCGCGGTTCTCACCAACCCGAAGACCTCGGAACTGGGCCGCTTCGCGGTGACCAGGAGTTTCGACGACCTGGGCTCCTTCAAGACGCCGACCTTGCGCAACATCGCGTTGACGGCGCCCTACATGCATGACGGGAGTGTGGCAACCCTGCGCGACGTGGTCGTCCACTACAACAACGGCGGGGTCACGGTCGAGGACAGTCCGGTCAACGACTTCCTGAGTGGGGGCATTCGGCCGCTGAACCTGAGTGACAAGCAGATCGACGACCTCGTGGCTTTCATGGAGTCCCTGACCAGCCCCGAGCTCGTCCATCTGGCCGCTCAAACCGGTACCAAGTGAAAGGAGGAAACCATGTCCGAATCCTTGAATCGCATGAACCGACGGGATTTCCTGAAGGCCAGCGGAGCCCTCGCAGTGGCGAGCAGCCTGCCGATGAACATGGTCGAATTGGCTTTTGCCGACGACCGCAAAAATTTCACCTTTGCCTACATCTCAGACGCCCATATCCAGCAGATCGCCGGCAATTCGTTCGTGCGCAACTGGGACCGTGGTCTCATCCGTGCCGTGGCGGAGACCAACCTCCTGGATCCTGCACCCGACTTCGTGCTCTTCGGCGGCGACCTGGCCCAGCTCGGCTCCCGGCCGGAACTGGACCACGGGGCCGAGATCATGTCTGCCCTGAAATACAAGACCCATTACGTCATGGGCGAGCACGACTATTACCTCGACCTCGGTGCCTACTGGTCAGAGCTCTTTGGCCCGCAGCACTACAGCTTCGAGCACAAGGGCGTGCATTTTGTAGTCCTCAACAGCGTGCTCACCTTTGACGATTGGACCCACGAGCGCTGGCCAACCGTCGAGCAGCGGATGCTCGAAATGGCGGGTCTCGACAACCCGAACGGTTCGCCGTTCATGGTAGGCCAGAAGCAGAGGGCGTGGCTGCAGGCGGATCTAAAGAAGGTGAAAAAATCCACGCCGGTCGTCGTGGTTTCCCACTCGCCGATCCAAAAAATATACAAAGGGTGGAACTTTTGGACCGAGGACGCCGAGGAGGTCCAGGCTCTGCTGCAGCCATTCGACCAGGTGACGGTGCTGTACGGGCACGTGCACCAGATCCAGTACAACCAGATCGGCAACATTTCCTTTCACTCGGTCATGGCCACCGCCTGGCCCTGGCCGTACCCACGGAGCTACGCCCAGGCCAAGAGCCACATGCCGAAGTTGACGGTGCCGATGAACCGGGCCGATCCATTTTTCGAGCGCGACGCCACTGGCTGGCAGCTCATAGAGCTTGCCGACGGCCGGGCGGCTGTGCGCTACGAGCTCTACAACAACACCAACCGCACTGTCGGCTTTAATACCCAAACCGGCCAACCGGAGGACACTGCGTTTCAGGACGAGTTGGGGCGCCTTGCTCCCCAAACCCACTACTAGGAGGTGGCCCCATGTGGAAGAGGGCTTCAGGATTATGCTTTGTTTCCCTGGTGCTTGCAGCCGGACTTTTGCCGGTCGCCGTAGAAGCCGACGAGTTTGCCAAGGAGGACCTCGAGCGGTGGGAAGGCGAGTTCATGAGCGTGGTGAATCGCGGTCGTGAACTGTGGGGCAGTCCGGAACTCGGCACCAACGGTGTCGCGTGTGGGCAATGCCATCCCAACGCAGCCAACACCCACCCGGAGACCTATCCCAAATTCCAGCAGCAGCTCGGCAAGGTGGTCGGTCTGCGGGACATGTTCAACTGGTGCATCCTGAACCCCCTGGAAGGGGAGCCGCTGGCCCTGGACAGTGCTGAGATGATCGCCATTGAGGCGTATGCGCATTTCGAACGCCGGGGGGTTGAGCTGTCGCCGGGTAAGCACTAGTCGATTGTGCCAATCCCCGCTTTTGCCCCCGCTCGCCTGCCGGGTGAAAGGGGTGGGGAGCGGGTTGGTTCCGCACAGTCCCATGCTGAAGTCCCGCACGTCTGGATCTGTGGGAGCCCTGGGAGGGTGACTTCCCGGGGCTACCCGGCAACACAAAATTGGGTCTATAGGTGTCTACGAAATTGGAGCAAGTCCACCTGGACCTCATCGAAGAGTTCCTTCGAGATGATCGGTTCATGCTTCCCGGCGTACCGCTCTTCCTTCCATTCAAAAACACCGTAGTAGAACGGGAGCTGGAGCAGTCCTCTGCGGTGCTTGTGCGACACCAGACGCGAACGCGCTACCGGTATGCCAGAGCGGATGTGGCCCAAACCCAGTGTCGGGGGATGGCTCTCGGAAATTCCCGCTACTTGTTCTTGGCCGCCTCGATCTCCAGGCTGATCTTCACATTCTCGCCGATCAGCAGGCCACCGGTGTCCAAGGTCTTGTTAAAGTTCAAACCCCAGTCCTTGCGGTTGATCACGCCGTAGGCCGAGAAGCCGACCTTGTCGTTGCCCCAGGGGTCGGTAACAGCGCCGTTGAATTCCAGGTCCAATTCGATCGCCTTGGTTACGCCGTGCAGCGTGAGATTGCCCAGCAGTTTGCCTTCGGCATCGGACTCCATCTTTACGCCCGTGGATGTGAAGGTCATGATGGGGAACTTCTCCGCATCGAAGAAGTCGGGACTCTTGAGATGGTTGTCGCGATCATCGTTGCCGGTGTCCACGGAAGCCAGCTGGATGGTGGCCTCGACCGACCAGGTTTCGGCCTTGCCCTTCTCGTACTCGAAGGTGCCTCCGAAATCGGTAAACGACCCATTCACCTTGGCGATGGTCAAGTGCTTGATCTGGAAACTGACGGAACTGTGGATGGAATCGATCGTGTAGGTGGCCGCACCGGCGGAATCGAAGGCCACGAGGCCGACGGTCAAAACCAGCACGGGCAGAATCAGGCTCTTGAGCTTCATTTCTATCTCCTTGGTTCGACCGCTAGGCGGTCGGGCTGTCTTGACCTGCCCCCACTATTAGTACCACACCCAGAATTAGGATGCGGCTGATGGCTCTTGCCCCAACCGGCCCGAGAACAAGGCCACTGAGTCGTATGGTGATCATATTAGGATTGTAGCACAGGTGGGCCTTTTCAAGAACCCACCTGTCATTACCAAAAATCCCATCCGTCCCCGCGACGGCCTCGGCGGCCGTTGGTAGGTTAGTCAGTCAGCCCACGGGTTGATGAACGGGACCCCGCTGCTCGATGAGTGGCGGGGTTTTTGTTTGTGCGCCAGGCATGGCGCGTAGCGCCTTGACTGGCGCTGTTCCGGCCACTGT
>CBDURX010000097.1:0-6798 GCA_965369485.1 uncultured bacterium
CAGTTTCAAGAGCGACCAGGAGCTGGCCTTCTTCATCTCCTACGGCGAGCGCAAGGGGAAGTGGCAGTTCGGCGGTTCGCTGAAGGTCATCCGCCAGAGTATCGGCGACTACTCCAGTCTGGGCATCGGTTTCGATCTGGGTTTGCTGCGGCCCGGGCTCTGGAAGAGACTCGATTTCGGCATCAAATTCCAGGATCTGACCACTACTTACCTTTCCTGGAGCACCGGCAAGAATGAGATCATCACTCCAGCCATCATCCCTGCCTTCGCGTACAGTTTCCCCTTGACGAGCTGGAACGCCGCGTTCCTGCTGTCCACCAGCCTGGAGACACGCTTCGACAACCGGCGTGGTTCCGATCAGTACTGGATTGGTTCGTCCAGCGCCAACGTACTCCTGGGCGGAGAATTCTCCTTCAACGACAAGGTATTCCTGCGGGGTGGCTTCGCCGGTGGCTGGAGCGACGATGCACTCACGGCGGGGGCAGGCTTCAGGATCAGGCCGTTGACCATCGATTACGCCTACGCCGGCAGGCATCCCGCCATCGACGAGGTGACCCACCGCATCAGCTTGACGGTCAGCTTCTAGCCCGGGATGTTCAGCCTCTGTGTGGCGGGCGGTAGGCATAGAGGCGCTGCCCGGGACGGATCAAGCTCGTCTTGTACAACCCGTTCACTTTGCGCAAGTGCTTCAGGCTGACACCTAGCCGGCGGGCGATGCCGCTGAGGGTGTCGCCGTCCTTGACCCGGTAACTCACACGTACGTATCCGTCCGGTGGCACGTAATGGCCCTTTTCGGCAGCGCGGCGACGCGCCTTGGCGGCCAGGGTCGCCGGCATGGGGATGAGAAGCTGGTCGCCGGGGCGGATCAAGTGGACAGAGCGTAACTGGTTCAGCCTCGCGAGATCTTTGACCGTGGTTCCGTACATGGTGGCGATCTGACTGAGGGTCTCACCGCGTACCACCTTGTGCCGGCGCCATGTCAGCCTCTCGGCGGCTGGTATCTTACGCAGTTCGGCACGGCAACGGTTGCCACTGCCGGCGGGCACTCGCACCGGGTAGCCCGGGCTGTCGGGCGGGCTGGCGCGGCGGAGCAAGGCGGGATTGAGATTGAGAACCTGTTCCTTGGACGCGCCAGCGCATGTGGCGATCAAGCCCAGGTCGGTGGCATCGTCAACCGGCACGATGTCGTAATGGAGCGCCGGCAAGCTGTCGACGCTGAAACCATACTCTTCCGGCTGCTCCCCGAGGCGCGCAGCAGCGATGAACTTGGGCACGAAATCGGAGGTCTGGCTAGGCAACCGCAACTGCCAGTAATTGTCATGGCCGGAGAAGCGGATGCTGCGCCTGATCCGGTTTTCGCCCGAGTTGTAAGCCGCGAGCACGAGGGCCCAGTCCCCGAACTGCGCGTACAGCTTCTGTAGATGTTTGCACGCCGCACGGGTAGACATCTCCAGATCCTTCCGCTCGTCCACCCACCAGTCCTGTCGCAAATGGTAGAGCTTTGCTGTGCCGGGCATGAACTGCCAGGGGCCCACAGCTCCCATGTTGGAACGGGCGTAGGAACTGAGCCCGCTTTCGATCATGGACAGGTAAACCAGTTCACGCGGTAGACCTTCTTCCGCGAGAATCGAGGTGATCAGTGAGTCCACCGCTTCCTTGCGAAGTAGCCAGTGGGCGAAGTGCCGTCGCCCGGGGCCGGTGAAATAGCGGACCCACTTGCGCACCGCTTCGTTGTCCGTATGCATAAGGTCCGCAGCCACTGCCGAACGCGGTTTCCCGTTGATGGGCACCAGTGAGTCGGGGAAGTCGTGCCTGGTCAGATCTCTGTAGCCGGCCGCGAGAATCGAGTCGGCCGCTGCCGGACCCGCCGCGAAAGCGCGTCCTTCGGTGATAAGGCCACTCAGCAGGATCAGGCGCCGTTCGATACTGCGGCGGTGGTGCAGGTACAAAGATTCAGTGCCGCCTGGCAGGCAAGAGAGGACTTGATCTTGCAAGATGAAGACAAGATCCTGGGCTCGGTCGTATTCGGCCTTGGCTACCTGAGCCATAGCCTGGCGGTACAGTTCCTCCAACTCGGCAATCTCCAGGGAACCGCTTGGTGCGGCAGGCAGGTCCGATGGGAAGGAATCGGCATCCGCGAAACTGTCCTCCGGTAGGACTGTTATATTCTGGGCATCGGCTGTAACGTTCGATGTGGTACCAGGCCTGTTGCCTTCCGCGAAAACTGGGTGGTCAACCTGCTGGTCAGCGTCGGACTCCAGCTTTACGGCGGGTTGCCCGCTACAGCCGCCGAACAGAATCAAGGCCACACCGATGGGGACCAGGACCATCCGGAAAACACAGCAGGGGAGATCAACGGCATGGCTGAGGAGGGACAGGCGAGCAATCGTCATCCTTGACCGACCTTTGTTCCGTGGGATGCCAGAACCGCGTGCGGCTGGCCAATCTTCTCATGAGGCATAAGTTTCGTGTCAGTCCTGAGAATTAGCAAGATAGCAAGATAGAGACCTGGCCGCCTTGACCCATACTCATTGCCTTGTTGGTCATGATATGTCATAATTAATGAGCACTGGTCAAACCATGAGGCCAAAACCCTCAAATGCCGGGGAAATACCTTGGTCGGGAAACCTTCTTCTATAAGCCAGTTACTGGCTGAACAACTGCCATTGAAGTTGGTGGGGCCATCCCTGCGCAGAGCTGCTCGCAGAGCTCTACTGGAAGGCAATACGACCAAGATGCGGCATGTGGCTAGGGCCGTGGTGGCTGAACTCCTCCGGCGCGGTGATCTGGTGCGGGTCTTGGTGAACGGCTCCAGCGAACCCTCTTACTCCCTCTGCATGTTGCGGGACACTGCTCGTCTGGTGGATCTGGCGGCCTTGACCGCTCCCGTGCCGGCCGCACCGGAACCTCTGGGCACGAGGCAGTTGCCGGATCACGCCGCCGTGTCACCCGACCTAGCCGCTCATGCCCCTCCCTCGCGCTTCGCTTCCTTCGATCAAGTGCTGGTGGCCATGGAACAAGCACAGAACCTACGCATCGGAGACCCGCAGAGCGGGGAACAGGAGGTGATCCTGGACAGCATCCTCTCCCTCTTGAACCTCCTCCTGCCCGACTTACAGATGTTCATCATGCTGCACGGAGATAGGCCCGATCAGGGGCAACATGACCGGGTGCATTTCACCATGAGTGGACGGGCTCAGCCCCACTGGCTCGCCGGGCGCCTCAAGGGCACAGAGGTGTGGATCCCTACCTGGCTCGAGTTGCCTGACGACATCAAGCTGGCATTGACCAAGCTTGTCGAGGAGGACGAGGGTGGTTCGACGCGGGCGACGGCGCAGTTCCAGACCGGTGTAGCCCTGCCTCTGCAGGAACCGCTATGGCAGGGCGATGAGCGGGACAATGGGGGAGAAGAAGTAGGCCTGCTGTTCGTGGTTCCCCGGGACATGTGGCGGAGAGCGGATCTGCTGAGGGTCGGCAGGAGGCTCTCCCGCTTCGTCACCCGGCGTTGGCGTCACCAGCAGGACGTGAACCAGCGAATTCACAGCGACAGCCTCACGGGTGTGCATAACCGGGCCTTCTTCGACATCCAGTTCGGAATCGAACTGGAGCGCGCCAAGCGGGAGGGTTCAGCCCTGGCTCTGGTCATGGGAGATCTGGATCACTTCAAGCAGGTGAACGACCGCTATGGTCACCAGGCTGGTGACGAGGTTCTGAAGCTGGTGGCCCGGGAGCTGCAAAGGGCCATGCGGCGCATCGATCACGTCTGTCGGATCGGGGGGGAAGAGTTCGCACTGATCCTGCCCAACACCCCCACCGACGCGCTCCAAGAGGTCATGGCACGTTTGTTGACACGCCTGTCCCGAATCAGCGTGCGATTACCCGAGATGGATGAGCCCCTCAGCGTGACCCTCTCCTTCGGCGCCGTTACCTATCCCGACGGCGGTTCCGACGCCTTCGAATTGTACCGCAAAGCCGACAGCATGCTTTACCTCTCCAAGGGCACAGGTCGCAACAAGTGCCACATCTGGATCCAGGACGGAGAGACTTTGATCATGCTACCCGAACTTCAGGACGACTGAGGTTTCCTCGCCCCCTTCATTCACTATTCCAGTTGTGTACGCGCCTACCCTGGCGCCGGCACTGGGCTGTGGTCTGGGCACTTTGTCATCTGCTGGGGCAGGCGGCAGGAGGCTGGTCCGCAAGCGTCTGGCCCCATGGCGATGATGAGCCACAACGGCCACCTTCCAGCTGGATCCAGCGAGGATGTCAATTGGCGCCACTGCTCCTGGCGTTCAGTGGCCGTGGCTGGATCCCGACGACGGTTTGGGCAACGGTGGCCGGCACGGCATTTTGGGTGGGGAGGAGCGAGGCCGTGCGGCGGATGTCTCGCCGCCATGCCTGCGCCACACAGGAATGGTTGCCCAGTCAGCGTCCGACCTGGCGATGTGGCGCCTTGCTACGCATCACCGCCTGGCCACGCCGAAAGGGGGATAGCTGGAGTGCACCGACAATCATCGTCGCCTTGGGTCATCAGGTCCGAGGTGATACCGCCATGGCTCTTTGCGTGGGAGACGGTCTACTCGTGCGCGGCCGTGGTCAGCCTCCTGTTCTGTGGGAGAACGTGGCCGGAGAGCTGCAGGCGTGGTTTCCCGCCTCCGCTACGACCTGGGGCGGATTCGATGCCAATCGCTACCTCGCGGGGCGCGGCCTCCTATGGGAAGGGAAGCTGAGTGGCGACGTCCAGGCTCCCCGCCACGACGTCCTCTACGCGATAGCCAGCACTTTCCTGGCTCCGTTCCGCGCGTACCTTCTCGAACGTTTGAGCCAGGGGTTGCCGCGTCGCGAAGCGACTGTCGCCGCGGCTGTGCTGCTCGGCCAACGTGATACCGCTGGCAAAGTTTTACGGCAACCGTTCACACAACTGGGCCTTGCTCACTTGTTCGCGGTCTCCGGGCTGCACGTCGGGATCATCCTGGCCATCGTCCTGCTGGTTCTGCGGCCAGTGGCCCCCGGCCCCATCGCCCGCATCCTGGGGGTTTTCCTCTTCCTGGTGGTTTACGTCCTCTTGACAGGCATGCCCAGTTCGGTGCTGCGGGCGGCCGGACTGGCCCTGTTGTTAACGATCGCCCCGGCTGTCGGCCGGCGCTACGATACCCTGCACGCTCTCGGCGTCCTGTTCTGGGTGAGCTGTCAACTCACTCCTTGGTGCGTGATGGATACGGGCACGCGACTTTCCTACCTGGCCGTGGCAGGTATCGTGATCTTGCACCGCCTTGCGGGACCGCTGCTGCCGAGTCGTCCCGCAGTCTTACGCTGGTTCATGGCGGGTTTGCTGGTGACCATCGGTGCACAGTGGTTCACCCTGCCGGAGATCGCAGCCTCGTTCGGCTGGATACATCCGCTGGCACCACTGGCCAACCTTGTAGCAGTGCCTTTGTTCACCCTGGCGGTCTGGTTGGTGGTGTGTGGTCTTGCCTGTGGCCCCTTGCTCTCAGCAGTCGCCGATTCCTTGCTGGCGATGGGGTGGTTGACATTACGTCTGCTGGAGGCAGGAGCGGCCTGGCTGGCCGCGAACTTGCCACCGGGCATGGGTGTACCTCCCTTCGGCCCGTGGCGTCTGAGCATGTTCCTGGGGTTTTCGGGCGCTTTGGTCGTTTGGTTGCGGGCTGTCGCTCAGAGCCGTGTCGCCGGGCGTCACCGCGGCCGGTGGCCGATACGGTCAGCCGGTATTTTTCTGGTGGTCGGACTGGTCTGTCTGTTGCCGGCCGGACGTGTGCTCGCTCCAGGTCTGGTGACCGCCGTGCAGTTCGATGTGGGGCAGGGCGATTGCGCTTTGCTGTGCTTGCCGGATGGCTGGACCGTGCTCATCGACACGGGAGTTGCGTGGAGTGGCGGGTCCGCCTGGGAGCGCTCGGTGTGGCCCTGGCTGAGACGGCAAGGCTTGCACCGATTGGATGCCGTGGTCCTGACCCACGGTCATGACGACCACGACGGTGCAGCGACGGCTGTTGCAAATGAACTGGAGATCGGGCGCTGGTGGATCGGAGGCGCGGCGCAGCCAGCTGCTCGTGGCGAAGTGGTGGAGCGCCCGTGGCAGGGCGACCTGTTGCATAGCTGCGGAGTCTGGCAACTGATCTGCCTGTACCCACCGGCAGAACTTGCCGAGGAACTGGCAGAGAACGACCGCTCACTCGTTTTAGCCCTCCTGCACGGAGAGGAAATAATAGTCCTCTGGAGCGGCGACCTAGAGCTGGCGGGAGAGGCGATCATGCTCGCGCACCCTCTGCCGATTGCCCACAACAGTACTGTTGTCTGGAAGGCGGGGCACCACGGCAGCGCCACTTCCGGTGGGCGCGCCCTCTTGGACTGGGTGAAACCGGCTCTCGTCGTGGTCAGTTGCGGAGTGGCAAACCACCACGGTCATCCCAGTCACGGTCCGTACGTGGTCCGGAACGACAGTGTGCCGATGCTGCGTACGGACCTGGACGGATCGGTTCTCTTGCAGTGGGACCACCATGCAGCGCTTACCTGGCGCACAGCGCGAGGTAGGCACGGCGTGATTGCTCCCCGGTAGTGTGCAGTGATCTCATACGCCATGGCGGGGCGGGCAAGCAGCGCTGACTTGACACCCCCGGTAGCACTGCCTAAGATGCCGCCGTCATCCATCATCCCTGCAGTGGGCGCCGCGTGTGTCCGTCCTTCACCGGTTCGAGGAGATTGCCATGGGAACCTTGCGCAGCGCAGAGGAGCTGGGGTTGCGGCCCGATTACTCCGGCAAGGTTCGGGATGTGTTCGACC
>CBDURX010000098.1:0-6794 GCA_965369485.1 uncultured bacterium
GGCGACTGTAGGCGCAGTGGTTTTCGTATCGAACCACCAGGCACGGCTCACGGCCCAGCAGCCCGGCGCAATCCCTCTCGAATCGCTCGGGACGCGCCAGACCGGAAACCACCCCGTAAGCTTCCCAGGCGATCGTCTCCAACGCGGGCGACAGACTCAACCGCCTGGTGAACGGCACGACGGGGATCTCGCCGGTCACACCGATACCATGCAGTGAATCCGGTAATTTCTCTACCGTCTCCACCAACCAGATAGTGGCCCTCTCCGCACCCAGTGAGGTCTCCCGATAGGGGCCCCAGGGCAAGACGAGTCCCGTCTCGGGGCTCACCTCCATTCCCCGGCGTTGCCAGCGATCCAGGATCAGCACGTCCAAATGCCGTGGCACACGCGCGGTCTGGTGGCCATCGTCCAACAGCACCATGTCAGGCGGTGTAGATGCCGTGTCCAGGATGAAGCGCAGCCCCGCCGCGCGGTTCCGGGCCTGCACCACCGGCCACTCTGCAACTGCCGTGGCCAGCAGCCTCGCTTCGTCAGCTGCGTCCGGATCGGTGGGCTGCACCACTAAAGGCCCACCGTTCGCTGAACCGTAGCCCCGGGTCAGGATCGCCCCTCGATATCCGCGCCGTACCAGATGTCGGGCCAGGTCCAGAACCACGGGTGTCTTACCCGTCCCACCCACACGCAGGTTTCCCACTGACACCAGGAAGGGGTATTGCGGCGGTGGCGGCCGGTCGGCGAGGCGGTGGTTCATCTTCCACCGGATCAACCTGGCCGTACCGCTCGCCAGCCAACGCACGACTGTTCCCGGCCGTTCTTCCCATCGGTTCCAGAGATGTTGCACGAAGCGACTGGCGTGGTGGCGCCGATCCAGAATCAGGGGAGGCACGGTTCGCCCCCATCCTGGCTCGGCCGGGCCGCAAGCGGTGTGACCTCGGCGGCAGCGGTGGGATAGCCCAGCAGAGTGGCCGCCACCTGGCGACGGTAGCTGTCCATCTCGGCGATAGTCGCCTGAGCAGGGACCAGCAGTGGTTCAGCTTCGAGCACCTCAACGCGGCTGAAGGGCCAAGGTACCACCGTGCGGTCCCAGGTCCCCAGCTCCCAGTAGCGCTGCGAACGGATCACAAGTGGAACGATGGGACTCTGGGATCGCCGTGAGAGCTGGATCACTCCGTCGTGGATGACGCCGAAGGGTCCCTTGGGACCGTCCACGGCCAGGCCGACGTGGTACCCTTGCCTCAACTCGGCCAACAGCCCCACAAAAGCCCGCACGCCCGTCTGGCCAGTGGAGCCGCGGATGAAACGGTACCCGCCCGCCCTCAGGGTGCGAATCAGGATGTCGCCGTCGGGACTTTGGCTCACCACCAACGTGGGGTGCAGTGGCTGAACGTACATGATGGCGGGGATGATGTCGCGGTGCAGGCAGGCGAATATCACTGGTGAGGATTGCGGACCAGGAGGCCGTCTAGAGCGCGGAATCCGGATGGTCGCCGTCAGGACCCGCCAGGCCGACGGAGCCAGAGACAGCTTGAGTCGATGCAGAAGAGTCTCATCCAACTGGTGACCTCTCATCCATGAATTCCAGGATGGCAGCCGCCGCCCGCTGCCAGACTCCAGGCGGGCCACAGAGGCCGCGCAGGCGGCGTGCATCATTGTAAAAAACACTCCTCGCCTGCGCAACATTCACCCAGTTCAGCAGCGCCCGTGCCAGCAAGACAGGTGCTACCTGACCCTGGATATGCTCCCGTACCATGTCTTTGCCCAGGATCAAGTTGGCCAACCCGATATGCGGCACATGCACCAGCCTCTTGGCAATCAGGTAGTTCAGCGGCGAGGTGAGATAGACCAGCTCGTGAGGGACGCCGGCCAGGGACGCTTCCAGGGAGGCGGTGCCGCTGCAGACCAGGGCCAGGTGCAAACGACGCATCAGTTGCGGAATGGGCTCCTGAGAGACCTCGATCCCCGTGGCCACGTAAGAGAGAAAGCGATCCAGCTCGAGGCCTGGTGCGGCGCTGACCACGAACGACACCGGCCGCGGAGCCAGCCAGGATTGCAGCATCTGGGCGACCACCTTCAGTACCGGCAACAGCCGTTGCACCTCCTGCTTCCGGCTGCCCGGCAACAAACCGACGATCAGCGGCAGCTCCACATCGTGGAAGCGGGTCTCCCGTTCCTTGAGCAACTGCTCGAACGGGAAAGCAGAGTAGTCTTCCATCAGGGGGTGGCCGAGATGCACCACGGCGAGTCCCCGCTTCTTAAAATATTCCTCCTCGAACGGCAGGATAGTGGCCAGACGGTCCACGTTGCGCCTGAGCCGGCCGAGCCGCCACTCACCCCACGCCCAGAGCTGGGGAGGCACGATGTAGAATACTGGGATGCCCAGTTTATGCGCCCGCCCGGCCACCTTCAGATTGAAACCCGGGAAATCCACGGGCAGGCACAAGTCCACCGACGCTTCCTTCAGGTGACGCCAGATACGGCGCCGGGCGGCGATCAACTCGGGCAGAGCAGTCACCACCTCCCCGAACCCCATCACGGCTATTTCGTGGGCCGACTGGACCAACTCTGCGCCGGCAGCCGCCAGCACCGAGTCCCCCAGGGCGGAGAAGCGGAGGTTCGGATCTTGATTGAGAAGAGCAGTGATCAGGGCGGAGCCATAGCGCTCGCCGCTGGCTTCACCGCAGGAGATGAAGATGTGGCGACCGGGCGAGGAGGTGGGACGTGTCACGGTACAAAGACCTCCTCGCCACAACCCGATTGGGCACGAGCCGGACCTGTGTTGACAAGGGGATTAGCGGACGATGCCGCGCTCGGACCTCCTGATGAACGCCATCAATTCCTCTATGTTTCGGCTCAATTTGCACTCCGAGGCGATACGTTCGAGAGCCTGACTGACGTTCATGCCCTTCCGGTAAAGGAGGCGGTAAGCTTTCTTGATGTTGAGAACTTCCGCTTCGTCGAAACCGTGCCTCTTCAAACCGATGGCGTTGACGCCGGCCACTTCTACCGGATTGCCCGCCACCTTCACGAAGGGCGGCACATCCTGGGGCAGTCGGCTGCCGCCGCCGATGAAGGCGAAGTTACCGATCCGCACGAACTGGTGGATGGGCGTCATGCCACCGATGGTGGCGTAATCTAGGATGTCCACGTGACCGGCCAGGTTCACGGCATTGGCGATGACGGTGCCATCGTGGATGTGACAATTGTGGGCGATATGCACGTAGGCCATCAAGAGGTTGTCGTTGCCGACACGGGTTCTCTCTTCCTCTCCAGTAGCGAGATGGATGGTCACGTACTCGCGGATGGCGTTGTTATCGCCGATCTCCACATAGCTGACCTCACCCTGATATTTCAAATCCTGCGGCGGTGGGCCGATGGCGGCGCCGTGGAAGATCTTGTTGTTGCGACCGATGACTGTGTGCCCCGTGATCAGTACGGAGGAGCCGATTTCACAGTCGGGGCCGATTTCCACCTCGCCATCGATGACCGTGTGCGGACCGACCGTGACGTTGTGGCCCAACCTGGCCCGTGGGTTGACCACAGCGGTGGGGTGAATCTCTGCTGCTCGTACCGGGCGCGGACCCGTGACGTTTTTCATGTTGAAGGGATCCAATTTAACCTCCTTGGACCTCGTGGACTCACCGTTCCACGATGGTCGACATCAAAGCGGCCTCGGCGACCTTTTCCTGATCGACCCAGGCCTCCCCTCGCATTTTGCAGATCGTTCCACGCAGTCTAAGCAATTCCAGTTCAAACCGAATTTGGTCGCCAGGGGTAACCGGCTGCCGGAAGCGTGCCTTATCGATGCCCGTGAAGTACACCAGCTTGCCTTCGGGTTCTTCGACGGAGCTGAGCAGGAGCACACCACCCGTCTGGGCCATGGCCTCGATGATCAACACCGCGGGCATGATGGGGTGCTCCGGGAAATGGCCCTGGAAGAAGGGCTCGTTGACACTGACATTCTTTAAACCCACGACCCGCTTGCCTGGTTCCAATTCGATGATGCGATCGACCAGCAGGAATGGATAGCGATGAGGCATTATATCGAGGATAGAGCCGATGTCCCAGTGAACCGGCTTGCGCGGCGGAAATACGCGGGGTGATACACGCTCGCGCTGAGCGAGCTGACGAGTGAAAGCCACGTTTGCCCTGTGTCCGGACCGTCGGGCCGTGATGTGCCCCCTGATGGACATGCCCAGGAGAGAAAGATCTCCCAGCAGATCCAGGATCTTGTGGCGGACGAACTCGTCGCGGAAGCGAAGCTCTTGTCCGCTGACCAGCTGACCGTCATCGACGATGATGGCATTCTGCAAGGTGCCGCCTTGGGCCAAACCCATGTCTTGCAAGGCCGGTATTTCCCGCTTGAGGACAAATGTCCGCGCTGGAGCTATTTCAGTGCGGAAGATACTCGGCCGGATCTCGAAGGTAGCCGATTGCTGGGCGATGAGAGGATCATCGTAGTCGATGTGAAAGGTGATCAAGAACCGGTCGGCCGGCTCGGCACTGATTTCCACGTCACCTGCACGGTAATGCAGGGGACCCGGGATCCGGTAAAATGTCGCCGGCAAACCTTGATCCTGTAGGCCAGCCTCCAGCAGCAGTTCGACGTAGGGTAACGCACTGCCGTCCTGCGGCTCGGGTGGTTCGACGCCTTCCAGCTGGAGCCGGCAATTGGTTACCCCGAGGCCCGCCAGTGTCCCCAGCACGTGCTCGACGGTGTGCACCCGGACCTCGTCCTTGGCGAGAGTTGTACGGCGAATGCTCTCGTCGTCGGTGGGAATGCTTTCCATCCGGGCAGGAATTTCAACGACACCGGAGGTAGTCTGGACCTCGAACACGATACCGCTGTTCACGGGCGCCGGCACGAAGGTCAAGCGTGACTCCGTTCCGGTGTGCAAGCCCCTGCCGACCATGGTGACCGGTTTGCGCACGGTTCGTTGCAGGCTCAGCATTTCGGATCCTCACCTTGCTCTGCACGGTCTCGCTGCTGTGACTCCAGACGCCGCAACCGATCCAGCAGCTCAGGAATCCGCTTGATCATGGCCAGCATCCTGAAGGCCTGTTTCAATTCGAAGGCCGGATACCAGAACATGGTGCTTCCCGCGGGCACATCGTTGATGATACCCGCCCCGCCTGCGAGCTTGGCTCCGTCGCCGATGCTGATATGGTCTCCCACGCCGACCTTGCCCCCGCAGGTCACCTGCTCGCCAATGCGGCAACTGCCGGAAATGCCCGTCTGGGCTGAAATGGCACAATTCTTCCCGATGGTCACGTTATGGGCCACCTGGACCTGGTTGTCGATCTTGGTGCCTGCGCCCACGACGGTACGTCCCGTAGTGGCCCGATCGACGCAACTGTTGGCTCCGATCTCCACGTCGTCCTCCAGGACGACGATGCCGATCTGAGGTATCTTGCGCAGCCCGTTCGGTTCTGGCAAGTATCCAAATCCGTCACTGCCAATCACCGCACCGGAGTGCAAAATAACTCCCCGGCCCACCATACAGCCTTCCCGTAGAGTCACCTGTGGATAGATCAGACAACCCTCGCCCATGATCACATCCGGGCCCACCACCACGTGAGCCCCCAAAGCGCTACCGGACCCGATCTTCGCACCGGCACCCACGACGCAGTAGGGACCGAGGGACACACCCTCACCCACCTCGGCAGTGGGATCGACCACAGCCGTCGGGTGTATTCCCGGTGGGAAGGAACGCTCTCGCGGGGACGCAAACCGCGCCAGGACTCGTGTGAAAACGGCGTAGGGTGTGTCCGCGCGCAATACCGGGATCCGACACTCCGTTCCCGGCTCCAGGATGACGGCCGCCGCGCGCGTGTCCGCCAGGTGTTGCCGGTGCCGTTTGTCGGCTACAAAAGTGATATCCCCGGGAGCGGCCGCCTCGATACCGGCGGCACCCGTTATCAGTGGGTCCTCCTCACCTTCCCACTCGCAGCCCACCTCGGCCGCGAGCTTGCTCAGGCGTACAGGCTGCATCGACGAAGTTTCCTTTAGCAAGCAACCGCCCCCGCATCGCTGATTTCGCGAAGGGGGGCCAGTCAATACTCATCAACTTTGTTGAGAAATAATGTGGTCGTGCCAGCCCTCCTGTCAATAAAAATCAAGGATATTCGTACCTACTCTTCTCCCCGGATCAAGGCCTCCAGAACCTTGTCTGTCAGGTCCACGCTGGAATCTACATAGAGGATGCTCAGAGCCGTGGAATCGATGATCATGCCGAATCCCTCCTCCTTACCGAGGCGCTCGGCAATGGTGCGCACCTGATCGATGATGGGCCCGATCTTTTCCTTGTATTCCTGCTCCGCTCGCCCGTCGATCTGCTCCCGGAATTGGAAGTACTCGGCCCGCTGGTTCTCGAATTCCTGCATCTTGGTGGCCAAGGCCTCTTCCCCCAGCAACAACTTCTGGCTCTCGATCTCCTCCATCAGGCGTTGCAAACCTCGCTCCTTCTCACCGACCTCCTTCTCGAGATCTTGCAGGAACTTCTGATATTGCTCCTGGGCGTCCTTGGCTAGATCGTACTCGGCGACAATGCGCTGGGAGTCAACGATCCCGAGGGGTTTGGTATCGGCTCCCGCCGGCGCCGGTAACAGAGCGCTGGTTGCCAACAAACAGGTAAGCGCCACAACCGAGATCGATCCGCCTGCCCGTTGTTCCTTGCCGTACATGAGAACTCCTTCGTCCGAGGCTAAAGAGCCGACTAGAAGAAACTACCGATATTGAAATGGGGCTCCCAAGAGGGACCGCCGAAGCGATCGAAACCGTAACCGTAGTCGAAGCC
>CBDURX010000099.1:0-6788 GCA_965369485.1 uncultured bacterium
CAAAACCGAAGCCGGTTTATCCGCTGCCAGTGGCGTTTATGTCGTGCGGTTGACGGCCGGTGAGGAGCGTGACGCCATGAAGTTGACGCTCGTGAAATGAGGCTCGTTCGGCACCAGCTCGTGTTGGTGGTCTGTATGGAAAGAGCCCCGTGCCTGTTGGCCCGGGGCTTTCATAAGCAGTCGGAATGATCTCCCCATTCATCTCCTCTTGCCGATTCTTTTACTTGTAGAGCGATTTCAGGCTGCCCCAGGTCTGAGCATCCACGGGCAACGCACACATGGGAGCGTTGGGCTCGCCCGGCGAGTCGTGTGTGCAGACGGGTGTGAAGGCACCGATTCTCCACACGCCGTCACAGAGCACGATATGTCCCGGCACGAAGGTTCCGTCCGGACCTATCTGGGTAGCGCAGTAGACGTGCTCACCGCTGGCGAGGTCCTCGACCAGAGCCACACAGTCCTCGATGGCGCTCCAGGGCTCCACGTCGAGGATGCCGTCGTCGTCCGTGTCGAGATCGTCGCCGTTGCTGCCGGTGAAGTCGGAGACGAGCATGTGGGTGACGTTGTCACTGTTCTCGAAGTTGAGGGTCATTTCCTCATCGTAGCCGCCGCAGGTTCCGATCGTCCCATCCTTGTGTGCCGCGAACAGGCCGTCGTTCTCCAGGTGGCGGCCGTTCAAATCAGTCACGCTCTCGATGGTGCCGGAGTTGCCAGCGCCGTCCCCGATGACCAGGTAGGTCAGGCCGTCCAGGGACTCGCCCGGGCTGCCCATGAGTTCGAAGTACTCGTCGGTGTCACCGCCGGTGTTGTCGATCCGGACCTCGTTGATGACGACACCGCTCGCAGCCAGAGGCAGGGAGAGGAGCAACAGCGCAGTCATTCCCGCTGTACAGGGCTTGAGCAACTTCATGTTATCATCCTCCTGGGTGTGCAGAGATTAGGGTCTTCATATATGATAAAACGTAAAACAAAACACAAATACTGCAAGTAATCCGCCCCGTTCGGGGCAGGTCGCAGTGTATCGTGGTCAGGGGATTATATCAGACCACGTAACCTTCCTTATCGATGACCCGCTGCGCGATGGTGTCGTGCAGCTTCGAGCGGTTCACCGGATCGTGCTTGGACAACCGCCGCAGGCCGGCCAGGTAGGTCCGCAGCTCGTCGCCCTCGGCGGAAGCAGCCAGGATGGCCTTGCCCCAGGTGGAGATCTTTTCCATGGCGTCGTGCACGTAAAGGGTGATCATTTCAGCCATGGCCTGGGCGCTTTCCTGTCCCTCCTGCTTTGCTTTTTTCAAGGTGCGCAGCAGACCACTCTCGCAGGCGTAGATCTCCATTATGATGTCGGCGGAGTCCGCGAGAACCTCCTGCTGATCCTTCAACCCTTTCTGGTGCTTCTGGGCGGCTAGACCCAGGGTTGCCAGCAGCACTTTCTTCATGTTGACGACCAGTTTCTTCTCTTCGTCCATGAACTCCGGCTCGCCCGGTTCGGTGAACTCCGGTAGGCCCATCAGCTCCTCGGCCACACTGTTGGCCGCTTGCAGCAGAGGCAGTTCACCCTTGAGCGCCTTCTTCATGATCATACCGGGGATGATCATGCGGTTGATCTCGTTGGTTCCCTCGAAGATGCGGTTGATGCGCTCGTCCCGGTAGACGCGTTCCAGGGGGTACTCCTGGCAGTAGCCGTAGCCACCCAGCATCTGCAACCCTTCCTCGGCAGCCAGGGCCAATGACTCGGTGCCGAAAACCTTGATCATGGACCACTCGATGCTGAACTCCTCGACCTTGTCGATGCTGGCCCGGTCGAAGCCGGGGTCGGACTTATCCAGGCTGTCGATGGCCTGGTCCAGCAGACCCGCGGTGCGGTATAGCATGGACTCGGTGAGGAAGGCGCGGGTCACGACATCCGCGATCTTGCGGCGGATCAAACCGAAATCGCTGAGAGGCTGGCCGAACTGACGTCGCTCGTTGGTGTAGGGGACCGCGTACTGAAGTACTGCCTTGCAGCCGCCGACAGAACTCGCGCCCAGCTTGAAACGCCCTACGTTCAGTATGTTGAAGGCGATCACGTGGCCCTTGCCGATCTCGCCCAGGACATTCGCCACCGGCACCTTGGCGTCCTCGAGGATCACCGATCGTGTGGACGAGCCCTTGATCCCCATCTTCTTTTCCTCGTTGCCGACACTCACGCCTGGCGCGTCCCGCTCGACGATGAAGCAGCTGAACTGCTCGCCGTCCACCTTGGCGAAGAGGATGAAAATTTCGGCGTAACCTGCATTGGTGATGTACTGCTTGGTCCCGTTCAGCACGTAGTGTTGGCCGTCATCGCTCAGGACTGCAGTGGTGCTGGCAGCCAGGGCATCGCTTCCGCTGCCCGGTTCGGTCAGGGCGTAGGCGGTTTTCAGTTCGCCCGTGGCCAGCTTGGGCAGGTATTTCTGCTTCTGTTCTTCACTGCCGAAGTAGACGATGGGCAGGGTCCCGATGCCGGACTGGGCGCCGTGAGTGACGGCAAAGCTGCCGGCCATGGCCATCTTCTCGCTCACCAGCATCACCGTGGCCTTGTCCGACCCCATGCCGCCGTACGCTTCCGGAATGTCCACCATAAGGAGGCCCATCCGGCCGGCTTCCTCGAGCAACGACGCGCCCAGCTCCGTCTTGCCCTCGTACTCCAGCTCCTCCTGGAGCGGCGTGATGTGCTTCTCGACGAAGTCGGCCACGGTCTGACCGATCATCCGCTGGTTGTCGTCGAAGTCCTCGGGGGTGAAGACGTCCTGCGGGTCGGTCTCATCCAGCAGGAACTGCCCGCCGGTCGGCTGGGTCTTTGTTTCCGCCATTTCACTTCCTCCCGGCTTGCCCCGTACGGGTCTGCCGCTGACTGCCTACTGTATGGCCTCGAATATGCCCGCTGCACCCATGCCCGTACCGATACACATGGTCACCAGGGCGTACTTGCCGCCCCGCCGCTTCAGCTCGTGCAAGGCGGTCGTGGTCAGCTTGGCGCCGGTGCAGCCGAGGGGGTGACCCAGGGCGATGGCGCCGCCGTTGGCGTTGATGCGCTCGTCGGTGGGATCGAGTTTCAGGTTTTTCAGCACCGCCAGGCCTTGGGCGGCGAACGCCTCGTTCAGTTCGATGACGTCCATGTCGTCGAGACTGAGGCCGGCGCGTGTCATGGCCATGGGCACGGCCTCCACCGGTCCGATGCCCATGATTTCCGGCGGCACACCCGCCACGGCGTAAGTGACGAACCGTGCCAAAGGTTCCAGATCCAGTTCAACGGCGATTTCCGGCGTTGTCAAGAGCACGGCCGCGCCGCCGTCGCTCATCTGACTCGAGTTGCCCGCCGTCACGGTACCGTTCAACTTGAAAGCCGGCTTCAGCTTCGCCAGCGCCTCGAGGTTGGTGTCGGCGCGCGGCCCATCGTCCACCTTGAACTCGACCTCGCGCGTGACCGGTTTGCCTTGCGTGTCGGGGTCGGAGAGCTTGACTGTGATCGGCGTGATCTCCTCTGTGTAACGGCCGCTTTTGATGGCGGCGACCGCCTTCTGGTGACTGGCCAGAGCGAACTGGTCCTGCTCCTCGCGGCTGATGCCGTCCCGCTCCGCCAGACGTTCCGCTGTCAGGCCCATGGCCAGGTAGGTGTTGGGATTTTCCTGGATCAGGGACGGGTTGGGCAGATAACGGAGCCCTCCGATGGGTATCATGGTCATGGATTCCACGCCGCCGGCGATGACGATGTCGCACTGGCCGGTGGCGATCTCCAGGGCCCCGTAGTTGATGGTCTCCAATCCGGAGGTGCAGAAGCGGTTGATGGTCATGCCGGGCACCGAGTCCGGCAGGCCGGCCAGCAGGACGATGTTGCGGCCCACGTTCATGCCCTGCTCTGCCTCGGGCATGGCGCAGCCCATGATCACGTCTCCGATCCGTACCGGATCCAGGTTGGGAGCGGCGGCCAGGACAGCCTTGACGGCGGCGGCTCCCAGATCGTCAGGCCGGGTCTGCCGGAGGGTTCCCTTGTAGGCCTTGCCGACGGCTGTCCTCTTGGCTACCGCGACGACGACTTCTCTCATCTCTCTCTCCTTCCGGCCGTTTAATTCCGTAGCGGCTTGCCTGTCGTGAGTCAGTGCGCCAAGCGCTCCAGTGTCTTACGCTCGCTTATCAGGCGCAGGACGCGCTCACGTTCCAGGTCCAGCATGTGCAACTCCGAGACAGTGGTCGGCCCGGGTATGTCACCGCCGCTCAGGATGCGGCCCAGCTCGCGTCCGATCTTCCGGTCGTGCTCCGAGATATATTGCGCCTCGTTCATGTTGAAGAGGACCGACTCCACCAGTGCCAAGCCGGTCTTGCCCATCACGGGAATGGCCGGATCGGGTAGCGGCGCCTGGTAGCCCACCCTGGCCATGGCCAGGGCCAACTCCTTGGCGTCGGCCACCAGATGGTCTCGGTTCATGGACCAGCTGTCGCCCGGTCGCAGGAAGCCGAGTTCGCGGGCCTCCTCGGCGCTGGTGGCCACCTTGGCCATGCCGATGGTCTCGAAGGTTTTCTTCAGAGCGGGGAAGGTATCCTTGGGGTCCGGCAGGTTGGCCACGTTGCGCTGGTAAAGCCGCAAGCTGCCGCCGCCGGCGGGTATGACGCCCGCACCGAACTCCACCAGGCCGATATACGTCTCGGCTGCGGCGCGCACGGCGTTGCCGGCCATGGTGATCTCGCACCCGCCGCCGAGGGCCAAGCCGTGGGGTGCCGTGACCACAGGGACCCCGCACTTTTCCAAGCGGTCGTTGGCGCCCTGGAAAGCGCGGACGATCAAGTCGATCTCGTCCCAGTTGCCTTCCTGAGCCTCCATCATCAACAGCATCAGGTTAGCGCCGACGCTGAAATTGTCGGCTCCGTTGGCTACGACCAGAGCCTCCCAGTTTGCCTCGGCCTCGCTGCAAGCGGTCATGATCATGTTGATGGTGTCCTGACCGATGGCGTTCATCTTGGAGCGGAATTCCAGGCCCAGGACACCGTCTCCGAGGTCCAGCAGGCTTGCACCGGGGTTGCTCTTCACTTCCTTCCCGGTACGGTGCAGGATCTCGAAGGCGAAGCTGCGTTCGTCCCGGGGGACGGGCACAGATACCGAGGCAGTGGCCGTCGGGCTGTGCAGGACGCCGTCCACTTCCGTGTAGAGGGTCTCGGCGCCGCTGTCGTAGAGGGCGTCGACCCACTGCGGTAGCGGGTAGTTATCGGCCTTGAGACGATCGGTCACCTTGCGGAAGCCGAGACAGTCCCAGGTCTCGAACGGTCCCAGTTCCCAGTTGAAGCCCCAGCATACGGCGTGGTCGATGCTGGCGCAGTCGTCGCAGATCTCTCCCAGACGCATGGCGCTGTAGCTGAAGCTGCTGGCGAGGATCTTCCAGATCGCTTCGGTGGCCCGCCCCTTGCCCCAGATGAGCTGGCGTAGTCTCTCCTGTGTGTCATCCACCGCCTTGGCCGCTTCCAGCGCGGGGAACTTGGCCTTCTGTTTGTCGCGGTAGGAGAGTGTCTCGAGGTCGAGGGTGTAGAACTTCTTCTCACCAGCGGGTGTTTTTTCCAGCTTGTAGAAACCGCCGCCGCTCTTGCGGCCGAGCAAACCCTTCTTCACCATTCGCTGCAGGTACTCCGGCGCTTTGAATACCTCGCGGCTTTCGTCGTCGGGAATCAGGGGATAGATGTTGTTGGTTACGTGCAGGAAGGTGTCCAGACCTACCAGGTCTGCCAGTTTGAAGGTGGCGGTTTTGGGCCGGCCTATAGCGGGCCCGGTCAGAGCGTCCAACTCTTCGATGCTCAGGCCCATCTCCTGCATCACGCCGACGGAGGCCATCATGGCGTGGGTGCCGATGCGGTTGGCGATGAAGTTGGGGGTGTCCTTGGCCACCACGATTCCCTTGCCCAGGTGGTTCCGCGCGTAGGTGGCCACCGCGTCCAGTACGCCAGGATCGGTATACGGTGTGGGAATGAGCTCGAACAGCTTCATGTAACGCGGGGGATTGAAGAAGTGTGTGCCCAGGAAACGGGGGCGCAACTCTTCCGGTAAAGCCTCGGCCATCTCCTGCAAGCTCAGACCGGAGGTGTTGCTCGAGAAGACAGCGTCCGGGGCGAGGTGTGGCACCACGGCGGCAAAGACCTTTTTCTTGATGGCCATGTTTTCGACCACCACCTCGATGACCCAGTCTGCCTCCTTCAGTCGCGGCAGATCGTCTTCGAGATTGCCGGTTTCGATGAGAGCCATCCGCTCGGAACTGAACAGGGGGGAGGGCTTGGTCTTGCGTAAAGCGGCCACGGCTTGAACTGCGATCCGGTTGCGGATGGCATTGTCCCGCAAACTCTTGCCCCGAGCTTCTTCGGCCGCCGTCAGTTCCGTCGGAACGATGTCCAGCACCAGCGACGGGACGCCGGCGTTGGCGAAGTGAGCCGCGATTGCGCTGCCCATCACCCCGGAGCCCAGGATAACGACTTTTTCCACATGCCTTTTCATGGCACCTCCTCGGTTGGCGAGGTGACTGAATACCCATTCAGTATGGTATGGGAGATTCTCGGGACTGTCAACATTTTACCTCTATTCATTCCCTGGATCCCTTGTCAAAATTGCTAGAAGTTGTTATAATCAAGCTTGACAGAGGATAAACGACAGCTGGCAGGAGTTTTTGCATCACCTATTGAATTGAATCACTATTCATTTTAACGATGGGAAACTGACAGCATGGCCGTGTCGAATCAGGAAGGCGACAAACGGGTGCGGATCCTGGACGCAGCCATCGTCGAGATCGCTCGGCGGG
>CBDURX010000100.1:0-6766 GCA_965369485.1 uncultured bacterium
CATCTGCGCAGTGAAGAGATCTCCGACTACGCTGGCCTCGGCTTCCGGGTGCCCTGGGCGGCCGCCATGATGACCGTGTTTCTCTTCTCGCTGACCGGCCTGCCGCCCACCGCAGGCTTCATCGGCAAGTTCTATCTGTTCGCCGAGGTCATCCACCAGGAATATTACTGGCTGGCTCTGGTCGCCGTGGTGAACAGCGTGGTGAGTCTGTTCTACTACATGAAGATCGTCAAGGCGATGTACTTCACGGCCGCCCCCGAGACTGCCGACGGCAGTCTGCGCCTGGCGCCAATCCATGTGGTGATGCTGGTCGTCCTGGCGTTGCCGACCCTGTACCTGGGCATCTGGTGGGCGCCGGTGAAGAGTTTGGCTGACCAGGCAGTGAACTTGTTCACGACGATGTAGGCGTCATTCGTGTGTGCTCTGGGCGCCGACCTGTAACCTTCCCTGTACCTTGATCTGAATTGCGTGCTGGACGGCATCCGTCCATCCTGCTATGGGTGGGAGTGGTACCGATCCGAGGTGAACCATGCGTCTACCATCCGCCAACCAGATCGTCTTGGAATTGAGGCACCTGCTGCGGCGCTTTCCCGGTGCTCTGCTCTGCACCGTCCTTGCCGTCGTGGGTGGTGTGGGCATGGTTGGAAACAACGCTCACGGCGCGATCGTGTTGCGACTGTGGATCGTGGGTACCCTGGGCCTGCCGGTGACCGTCGCCCTCGCCCTGTGGAACGAACGCTCGCATCGCAAAGCACTCCATTTTGCGGGCTTGGTCGTGCTCACTCTCTTGCTCGGGTTCTTCTTTGTCGCCTGGTCTCACTGGAGCCGACCCGGAGGCTGGCATCGCTACTTGCAGCTGCTGCTGGCGGGCCATCTGCTGGCGTCGTTCCTGCCCTTCGTCCGCGGCGGCGAGCGCAATGGTTTCTGGCAGTACAATCGCTTGCTGCTGCAACGCTTCCTGCTGGCCACCGTCTTTGCGGGAGTTCTCTACGTCGGCTTGAGTATCGCCTTGCTCGCCCTGGACAATCTCCTGGGCATGTACATAGACGGAGAGACCTACCAGACGCTCTTCTTCTTGATCTTCTTCTTCTTCCATCCGCTCTGGTTCCTGGGCGGCGTCCCCTCCGATCTGGACGCCCTCGAGCATAACCACGAGTACCCCCGGCCACTGAGGATCTTCAGCCAGTACATCCTGCTGCCCCTGGTCAGCGTCTACCTACTCATTCTCAGCGCTTATCTGGTGAAGGTGCTGGTCACCTGGGTGTGGCCCAGCGGCTGGATCGGGTATCTGGTGTCGTCGGTGTGCACGGCCGGAGTACTGTCCATCCTGTTGCTCCAGCCGTTGCGCGAGCGCCGCGCCAATCGTTGGGTCGCCGTGTATTGCCGCGGCTTCTACATCGCCATTCTCCCCGCCTTGATCATGCTGCTGCTGGCCGTGGGCAAGCGGGTCGCACAGTACGGCATCACCGAGAACCGCTACTTCATTCTGGTGCTGGCGTTGTGGATGACCGCTCTGGCCTTCGCCTTCAGTTTTTCTCGCAGGGCCTCACCGCGCATCATTCCCCTGAGCCTTTTTGTCGTGGCACTGGTCAGTTCGGTGGGGCCCTGGGGGGCCTATCAGGTGTCCAAGAGCAGTCAGCTGGGGCGGCTGCGGGCGATCCTCGAGCGCAACGAGCTACTGGCCGCCGGCCGCCTGCAACCGGCGGTCGCGCCCGTGAATTTCGAGGACAGCAAGGAGCTCAGTGCGCTCATGAGCTATCTGCTCTACAGCCACGGAGACGAGCCGTTGCGCAGCTGGTGTGGGGAGAGCTGGGCCCAGATTGACACCCTGAAGGTCCATCCTCTCATGAAGTGGGAGGCCAACAACCTCGCCGAGGGTATTCTCGAGACCGTGGAGGTGGAGTACGTACACGGTTGGGATCGCCCAGGAGGGAGCGGCTCCTATTTCTTCCGCGCGTCGATACAGGGCGATGGTGTCGCGATCACGGGCTATGACTACGCCATACACCTCGGCGCGTCGCTTCCTGAGAACATAATGCTGGGAAACGGCCACTACACGCTGAGGGAGGATCGGGAAGCCGGCACATTGGTGTTCGAATCGCGGGAAGACCTGCAGTACCTGCTGGAGAAGGAAAGCGAGACCGACACCCCGGTGTCCGAGTCCGCACACGAGAGGCTACTCACGGTGCGTCTGGAGGATGTCATCGATGAGCTGCGCCAGCACGAGAGGGAGCACGTCGGCCCGACCCCACCGTTGGTATTGCACTACGCGGGTGACCAGGTCGAGATGGAGGGCACCGAGTTCCTGCTGGTGATCCGGAACATGTCGACCACCAAGGCATCTGCCGCCGAGAGTACTGTGTTGCGTGATCTGCGGGGCGAGCTGTATCTCCGCCTGCCAGAGTCACGCTGAGGACTCTACGTTCGCCACGGCCTTGGCTCGGATTGTCAGCGGTCGAACTGCCAGGCACGCGAAGCATCGCTCTCGGGGGGTGCGATCCAGGGGCGGACGTAGACGGCGACGCCGCGCGTGAAAGGACCGGCTGCGGGCGTGATCTCATTCGTGGCAAAATCGATCTCGCCGCAGAGCGGTCTCAATTTGCGGTTGCAGCTGAGGGCCAGCCCGCGCATCTCACCGTCTTGGCGGCAAAGGGCGAATCCCTGGGTCCAGCAATCGTCCACCTTGCCTCCCAGCAACTTATCCAGCCACCCGTGCACGTCCATGACGATCCAGCCAGAGTCGAGGCGAAAGACCATCAGACCGGTCACCGGGATGACAGAGATCTCCTTGCCCAGCGGAACGTGCACGTTGCGGTTGCCCAGGCGCCACTCGCTGAAAGTCACTATCTTCGCCATGGACAGAGAGCCGAGATTGTAGCCGAGAACGCTGTAGGGCATCGGATATCGCAGCGGCTCGTTCAGGGTCAGGCGCCACATACGTTGAATGTAGACACCGCGCCGATACTCCGACCCCGTGTCGTCGACTGCTTGGCGTTCCAGACTCTCGAAATACTCCAGGGGCAACAGGCTGTGCTGACCGGTGTGTTCCAGATAGGTTTGCAGGTGGTGACTTGTCCAGAGGCCGAGGGAGTCGCCCTCGGCGATACCGATGACGAAAGCGTAGAAGGGGTCGCGGAACTCCGGAACAGGTAGTTGGAAGCCAGTGTCGGGCAGGGTGGAATCCGTGGGGATGAAGGTTGCATTGGCGGCATGTTCCGAGATGTCAGCCTGATGGGGAGGCCACGGTTTCTCCAGGGAAATGGCGTGTGGATGTGCATGCCAAGCCAGCAGCCAGGCAGCCGTCATCAGCAGAGCAGTCGTTGCAGCCGCCAGAAACCACGCCACGGTTTTCCTGATGAATCTCAAAGGGTCGACTCCATTCCGCCTCGACTTGCGGTGATGAAGAGGTGGCTCACTCGGCTGTGTCACGGCTCTCTTCACGCGCAGTCATCTGCAGACCCCTTTCCTCCATATCGGCCGGGCGGGGGAGTTCTGAACCGTTCTGAACAATTCTGAGTGGATGGGTGCACAGGTTCAGATCAGGAGCAAGCCAAGAAGAAGTCATCCCGACACGGAAGACTCCGGAGGCCTTGCGGCCACCGGAGTCGGGAAGGGTGCGGACCCGGCCAGTGTGATCGGACGGACGGCCAGCTTGGTCGGACAGCCAGTCTACTGCAGCAAGACCATCTTCCTCGTCTCGCTGAAGTCGCTCCCCTGCAAGCGGTAGAAATAGATCCCTGAGCTGACCGGACGACCAGCGTCGTCGCGGCCACGCCAGGTCGCCTCGTGCATGCCCGCCGGGAAAGATCCCTGCCGGAGCGTGCGGACCTTGCTGCCGGTGATATCGAAGATATCCAGGCTGATCCATGTGCCGTCACGAGGCACCTCGAAGCGGATGACGGTGGCCGGGTTGAACGGGTTGGGCTGATTCTGGTGAACAGCGAAGCGCGCCGGCTGCAGATCGTCGCCCACCGCGGTCGCCACCTCGTCGCAGTCGTAACCCGAGACATCGTTGATGCCCCAGCTATGCAGGATACCGACGTCCTGGCCCGCATGATCGCTCACTGTCAGGATCCAGGTTCCGTCCAGCGGTTCGTCGAGGAAAGCGCTGAGCGGTTGGGCCGGCGTCAGAGTGTTGGGGTAGTTGCCGATGATGTCGTCCGCCGAACTGCCCGTCCGGTTGTGCAGCAGGACCACGGTCCCGCCGGGCGACTCCAGGCTGACCCGCAGATCGCCGATCCAGGTGTGCTGGATATTGATGTCCACGTTGAAGTTCTCGCTGACGTAGGCGTCGCTGCCGGTGATCAGCATGTAGCTGCGGACACCGTTGGGGTTGTTGTCGGGAATCTGTAATTCGGGGCTCAGTGCCTGCGCTACGCCGATGGGCACGCCGGTGACCAGGGAGAAATTCAGGGTGGTCATATCCGGATTCCCGCCACCCTGTGAGAAGTCCACGGCGAGCTGGAAATCGATGGGGTCGCCGCAGACGTAGCTGGGATCGACGGAGAAGACGAAGTTGGTCATGTTGTCGCCCTCCGCGCCCATGGGCAGATCCGGGTAAGCGGAGCTGGCTGTCGTGACGGAGACCAGACCACTGCTGGTGCTCAGCAGTGAGCCGATGTCCTGGGCGTCCAGGGTGCCGGAGTTGACCAGCCGCACGACCAGTTGCACAGTCTCGCCGGGGTCGGGTGCCCCGTTGCCGCCGTCGATCACGGTCAGCGCGGCGATCTCGAGGACGGCCTGGGGAATCTCGACGATGCCGTGCCTCAGGAAGTTCTCCTGGAAGACCGATGCGTGGGGCTCGCCGGGATGCAACGCACCGGCCGTGGCGATGATGGCGTTGGCCATGTCCCGCATCTTCAGGCCACCGCCCAGGCCGAACTGGGCTTCCAGGATGATCTGGTCCACCTCGTCGCGGCTGTAGCCCAGGGCAATCAGCTGGGTCAGGGATGAGAAGTTAGGCGTGGACCACAGCTCGTCGGACTGGAACCCGCCGGGGATAGTCTGGTGCGCGCCGTAGAATGTGGTGTGGACGTACATGGCGCCGTAGGCGTTCAGGATGCGTCCCGGCCAGCACTGGTTGCCTGTGCCGTGGCCGTCCCAGCTGAAGACCCACTCGGGATGGTAGATTATGCCGTTGGGCGTGGAGTAGCTGTAGGAGCCGGCCCAGTAGTCACCGAAGCCCTCACCGATGGCGCCCATGTCGCCGCCGCCCCAGCTGGGGTTGATGTCGTGGTTGATGGCGTGGCCGTACTCGTGGAGCATCACGTCAGTGTCCTCGCTGTCGTCCACGCAACCGTGTCCGAACGACATCCGATTGGCTCCGGCCTGGTAGTAGGAGTTATCCGCGCCGTTGACGCCGTCGGTGTCGGTGGTGATGGGCCCATCCTGGATACCCGTCGCTCCCGTGAAGCCCAGCGACTGCATGTAGCGCTGATTCTGGTCTATCTGGAAGTAGGTCATGGCGTCGTTGAAGGCGTTGTCACCGCGCGTTGCCGTCCAGTTCCCATCTGCGGTGGTGCTGGGCGGTGTGTTGGGGGGATCCCAGTTGACGATGGTGATCCACGGTCCATTCAGCTGGTAGATGCTGCCGTTGTAATTGATGTCCAGCAGATTGCGTGTGAAGTAGGCGTCGATAAATGCGGAAGGGGGAGAGGTGTCTTGCAGGTTGTCGTCCATGAGGGTCGCCCGCGGATCGGGGTCGAACACGACGCCACTGCCATCGGCGGGAGTAACCTTGGTTAGCCGGTCGGCCTGCTCCGCTTGCTGCCGTGCATAACGGTTGAACACTTCCTGCCGGTCCCAAACCGGCCCGCTGTAGGCATCGATCCGTTCCTGCGGTGGGATTTCCGTCTCTTCCGTCTTCAAACGCATCAGGCGATTGTCCTCGAGAGTGAGGATCTCGCCGGTCACCGCGTCGATGCGCTGGCGCCAGCCGCCGTAAGGGCCGGTCAGGTCCAGCTCGATCACGTACTCGAGGCGGAAACCCTCGCCCTCGGGCATGTAGACCAGGCGGCTGCGGGGTGCGGCCATGAGATCGCCGTGGGCCCGCAACTGTTGCCAGCCCGCCTCGAAGGCCTCGTCCTCGCTCATGACAGCGCTGGGGGCCGCGGGATTGTTCTTGACGGGATAAGTGTTGTTGAAGACGCGATAGACTCGGCCGTCGTTCCTGGCCACGGATACGAGGATCTCAGCCTTGTCCACATCGATGCCGTGCAGCTGCTGCTGGAACACGTAATGCTTGCCCAGCATGCTTTCGCGGACACGGACCAGCTTCAGGTTACCCAGATCGTCGGGCAAACCGTAGACAGTGGCGCGGGTCTCGAGGAAGTGACGGGCCAGCCCTTCCGCCGTCAAGCCGGCGGGGGCGTCGAACTTCGGCTCGAACTGGATCTTGGGCGTGGAGCGCTGGTCGAGGTGGTAGCTGTCCTGAACGAGCGAGGTGGCCGCTGCGGCCATGGCTGGCAGGACCAGAAGTATTGCTGTCGTGATGAGAACGGTGCTGGAAACCTTTCGCATGATTCTCTCCCGTTGGTGGCTCTGGGATGGACGTACCTGCATGGAATATGAGAAACCCACCCTTGCTTGGGGGCTCAGTCCCCCAGGATGGCTCCACATAACCAGGTATATTATACCATTTCCGTGTGTTTTATACAGGAAATTCTCCCCGCGTTTCCCCCTGCGCAGAGATGTGGCCCATGAATTTGCAATTTTATGCGGTCGAAGACAGAATACCACGGGATTTCCCGTGGATGAATGAGCCCAT
>CBDURX010000101.1:0-6708 GCA_965369485.1 uncultured bacterium
GTCGCTCGGAGCCGGCATGGTCAACTTCTCGTACATCTTGGTGTTGTCCCGGATGGCCTGCTGCGGGCTGGTGTTCGGGGCGGAAACACGACCGTAGTAGATGTCCGGCACCATATCGACGTCAACGGCGCAATACGGGCGATCCGTGGCGTCGCCACTGAGCGTGAAGGTGGGACACTGGGCCACATCCCCCACGAACAGGACGAAACTCGGTGCTGGCTGGTCCGGCGGCGGGTTGTTGTACAGGTCGTGGATGAAGGCCTGGATGGAAGTGGTCGTCGATCCCACCTCCGGGCTGCCGATCACGCCGATCACCATGTGAAAACCGCGCTCGGTTTTCCAGTCCACGAAATCCTGCAGCTGGAACTCGAATTCCGGCGCCGTGATGACGACCATGGTGACCACGTCGCCCACCCGGTCGGGGTAGTCGTCGTGGAACCAGTCCTTGCTACCGGCGATCCGAGCGTATATGGGGTCGAAGAAGGGGCTGGAGGTCCTACGGCGTAGCTCTTCCGCTGCGCTCAGGTTGGCGCCCGTGAACACGACTCGTATCTCGAGGCTGTCAGTCACCTTGATCTGGTTCGTCTGCGGGAAGTACTGCACCGGGGAGATCGCCAGGCGGCCGATGTCCATGGCGCGCAGCCGGCCTTGGGGCACGACCTCCACCAGCTTCCGTGCGACCTTGTCAACCTGGTAGGCGGCCTGGTCGTAGACGAAAGGCCAACTCTCGGGGTCGACGTTCTTGGGCATGCTGGGCTGGGCGGGCATGACGGGATGAGTCACGCCGAACTCGGCCAGGTCGATCAGGCGACTGCTGCTGGCCGCGACCTCGACGCGGACCGTCGCACCCAGAGGCACGGCGATCAAGCGGTTCATCATGGGCAGTTCCGGCGCCCCCTCCAGTTTGGAGGTATGAAAACCAGGTATTAACAGACGTGTGAAGGTCCCTGCCTTGGTCCTCACTTCCATGGCGGACAGCTCGCCCACCTCCACCGTGATGATGAGGTCTCCCCCAGGAACCTCCTGAACCGTGAGGTGAGACTCCGCCGCCGGCAAGGGAATCATGCGAACATCAGCAGTCACTGCCCCCGCTGCGAGCAGGAGGACACACCCAACGAGAACTGCAACCACGCGCATGGCGAGATCCTTTCGGCTAAGCCCATGATGGGTAACGAGGAAAGCCGGTAACGAGCCGGAACTGTACACCATGATACCACATTTCCAAGAAGGATAGAACCCTAAGGACCTCGATGAGAAAAAATCGTAACCATACCGATATTCATTCAATTTTACATCTAAATATCAGATGAATTTTCTCATATTTTGAGCTTGATGGTTATGATTATAGTTATCTGTTTTCAGTGGGTGGTGGCTTCGAAATTGTGTCTGCTCGACCGGCGGGTGCTGGGAGCATCATCGGGCTCACCACTGATCCATGGGGTCAGGAATGCGTACAGCCCATCCGGTTCAACCCCCCGACCTCAGCCATCTCTCCATGATAATCTGCACGGCCAGGAACGCGCCGAAGGTGCAGACAATGGCCGCCCCTGTAGGCAGATCCAGCACGTAACTGGCTGTCGCCCCCACGCAGACGGCCGCGGTGCCGATCCCGAGCACATAGAGGAACTGGGACTTCTCCCGGGTGAAGAGACGTATGGCCATGACGGTGGGCACAACCAGGAGCGTGAACACCAGCAACACGCCGGCGATCTGGACGCTGGAGGTGACGACGGTACCGAGGATCAGGTAAAAGATGAAGTCCCACCTGGCGAGGGAGATTCCGTCCCGCCTCGCCTGGTCGGGATCCACCGATATGCGGTGCAAGGTGCCGTGCAGGAAGTAGAGCACGATGCCGAGGGAACCGTAGATCAAGGCCGTCTTCATGGCGGTGGACCACGAGACCCAGAGGATAGCGCCGACCAGGAGATGCCGGATCTCCTCACCGCCGTGGGGCACCAAGGTCAGCACCAGGATCATGGCAGCGCTGAACACGACGTAGACAATGCCGATGTAGGCCTCCTGTGGCACCCGCTCGCCCCGAGCACGGGTGCGGGACAGCAGCAGCGCGCCGAGGAAGGTACTGAACAAGCCGGCGCCGAAGGCCAGGTCTGTCCCGACCTCGGCGCCGAAGGTGAGGGACACGGCCACTCCGAAAGCCGCCATCTGGGCCAAGGCGATGTCCACAAAAATCACGCCGCGCTTGACCACGTGTGAACCGAGGTACCCGTGCATGGCCACGAGGATCAAGGCGACCACCACCGGCGTCACCATCATCTCCAGAAAACCACTCACGACATACTCCCTTGACCTCGTACCTCGCCGTCGTCACGACGGACACGAAGTTGCGAACCAGCAGCTTGGAGAGCGTATGTCCCCGGCCGTGGGACCTCAATGCATTTCACTAGCCATGGCCTCCTCGAACAGCGCGCAGATCAGGTCGAAATTGGCAAAGTAGCCGTCTGCTCCCTTTAACGAACCCACGGCGGCGGGCAGAACCACCAGCGGCGCCTCCATGCGGTCGGCGACCTTGCGCGCAGCGTCGATGTGATTCCAGGGCGCGGCGATGACGATGACGTTGCCCAGTATCCTGCCGCGTTTCACCACGCCCTCGACATGACGCGGCGAGGGGCTGATGCCGGGCCGGTGTTCGATGGCGCCGATGATGTTCAATCCGGCCCACGCCTCCAGGTACTCCCAATCCTTGTGGTAGACGACGATGGGGTGTGCGGACACCGGTGCCAACCGCTGTTTCCAGACCCGGCTGCGCTGTTGGATCTCCTCCGCCAGGTCCGCTGCACGCTGCCGATACCGGTCCGCGGCTGCCGGGTCAAGCTCGGCCATCCGTTCCGCCAGCAGCTCGCCTACAGCGGCTCCGTTGACCGGACTGACCAGGTAGTGTGGATTGCCCAGGGGATGGATGTCACCCTGGGAGCGGTCGGTGGGACCGGTGGGGACCTCGAGGATCGCCGTCAAGGCGCGGGAGCAGTCCAGCTCGCCCTGACCGCCCGGCTTGATCCGGGGATTGCGAGCGGCGTCGATCAACAGCGGCAGCCAGCCGATTTCCAGTTCCAAGCCGTTGTAGATGAGCAGATCGGCTTTGCTCAATTTCCGCGCCAGGGAGGGTTTGGCCGGCAGGTAGTGGGGATCCCGGTTTCCCGGGCAGAGGACGTCCACCTCGGCGTCCTCACCACCAACCCACTCAGCGATCCAACCCAGGTCGGTCAAGGTGGCGACGACTTTCAGCTTGGCATCCGCGGCCGGCGCCAGGAGGAAAACGCCGCACAGAATGAACAGAACGAGATGAAACCGTTTCATGGCGGTCTCCTTCCTAGTACAGGTGCGCCGGGTGGGAGCCGATGGTGAAATTCAACTGGACTATGAAGCGCAGGTCGTCTCCGTCACCGACGCGGTCGTCGTAGTACTCGACCTCGGCCCGCAGGGCGCTGAACTCACTCGGAGCATAGGTCACATTGATCTTGTACTCCCAGATATCTCCCGTGAAGCCGTGAGCATGTTCATCCGGCATCGTCCCGTCGGACGGCGTGTCCGCGTCGGCGCGACCGATGGTTGTTCCGAACCACCAGTTGCGATGGAAGCGGTACTGGCCCTGGGCGTACCAACCTATCGGGTTGCCCACACGCTCCTGAGGTCGCGGCACGATGACCTCGCCGGTAACGACCAGCGCCGGCCCATGGGACCGGCTGGCGGAGACCCACTTGTAGGTCAGATCGGCCCCGTAGTCGGTCAGTTGCTTCCCCTCGCCTGGATGGGCGCCGTCGGGACCGCTGAAGAGTGAACCGCTCAGCTCGAAGGTGGCGTTATCGGACACGTCCCACAGGTTCACCCAGCGTCCGCCCCAGACGAGATCATTGTTGCCGGCGTCGAAAATCTCCGAGTCTCCGTTGGCGCCGTAGACCTTCAGATCGCTGTACCACGGCAACGGCACGGTGGCCACCAGCCAGGCACCCGTCTCGACCACCGAGTGGTGGCCTAGAAACGCGGTGGAGGCCACGGGGGCTCCGGTGAAAGGAAACTGGTGTGTGTGCAACGGGTTTTGTTTGCCGTAAGGCAGAAGAAACCTTCCCAGCCGCAGTCCGAGACCGGCGGGCAAGGATGTCCCTTCGACGAATGCTTCCTCAATGTCGAGGTTGAACCCTTGGGCTTCCTCACTATGACCGGCCTCCTGGTTCGTGTCCGCCCCATCCTCGTGGTAGTGGATATGCGCCGGGTGCACGGCGAAGGTGAAGGTGGCCTTCCAGAAGGGATCGACGACGGCACTGAACTGGACTTCGGCTTCCTGCAGGGCTACCCGGTTCAGCTCCGGGCTGTCGTTGTCGCGGGAGGCTTGCCCCCAGAACAGTCCGTTGACGCTGATGGCCGGGTTCATGGCGCTGGAAACGCCTGTTGCCGTGCTCGAGGACTGTGCGTGTGCCACGCAGGGCACTGATACGGCGAACAGCAGCATGAATATTGTCAGACGACCCATGTCTGCCTCCTGATTCAGGTCAGAATGGCGTGACGCGTGAAAAGCGAAACAGAATCAGGTGGTGGGACAGGGGGGGCCGCGCGCGCAGACAGGCAGGAAGTCCCGGGTCGCGGCACCAGACTCTTCCGGAATGCACAACCCTGTCCAGATCGGCGTCGGTCGTGCTGTGGTCGTGTCGGTGAGGTTGGCCTGGTTGTAAAAAAAGTGCGAGCAGATGAAACATGTGTCCTGCTGGTCACCCGACTGCAGGGGGCAATGGTGAACTGAGGCCTGATGCAGGACAGTCACGGCCTGGAAGGCCAGCGGTCCCACCAGAGCCGCCAGGGCCAATCCCGGCAAGAGGAACCGGGACCTGGATAAGTGAGTCAGCATCCGCATGACATGCAGTTTAACGTGTGAACTCCGAGTACGCCATAACATTGGCTTCGATTCGGTTTGACAGTAGAGGCGTCACAACTCTTGTTTGGGGCGGCTGCGTCGCAATTCCCACCGTTCAGGTGTGTGGAATATTTGACCCGGGCAGGGTGCCTGTTGTAGAATTAGTTCAGCGACGAACTGCTCAGCAAAACGGACCCTTCATGAACAAGGTGATGTCCTACCGCCAGTTATCACTGGCTCTGGTGTGCGTGGCCACGGCGTTCCTTTACGCCTGTGGTCGGGAAGCGCCTACGTTTACCCCTTTCCCAACCGGCTCTATCAGCGTCCTCTCCACACCTTCCGGAGCTGAAATTTCGCTGGATGACTTACCGACAGGGCTGGTGACCCCCGACACACTGGAGACGATTCAGCTGGGTGAACACGTTGTCCGGGTTCTGTTGACCGCCCACACCACGAACCCCGAATCATTGAAAGTTACCGTGGTAGCTGAGGAGATTGTCGAGGCCAGCTTCACCTTGATGGAACACCCGGGTAGCATCTTCGTGACCTCCAGCCCCCTGGGTGCGGCCATCCTCCTCGACGGCAGCGACACCGGGCATGTGACCCCTGACACCCTGGCAGGCCTGGCCAGCGGCGACTACGAGGTGCGCGTCGAGTTGACGGGTCATGTCGCCGACCCCGATTTGCTGGTCGTCACCGTCGCTCCGGACGAGGTCGTCACGGCCGATTTCAACCTGCTGGCGCCTCAGACGGGCAACCTCGCCGTCACCTCTTCACCCCCGGGCGCCGCCATCATCCTCGACGATCAAGACACGGGCCGAGTAACGCCCGACACCCTCTTCTCCCTCGAACCCGGGAATCACGTGGTGAAGGTCGTCCTGACCGGTTACGCCGCCAGCCCCGAGTCTTTGATCGTCGCCATCGTGGCCGACCAGACCACACAAGCCCACTTCGATCTCACGCCGCTGGTGGGCGAACTGTCGGTGACCTCGACACCTGCGGGGGCCGCCGTGATTCTCGACGGTGCCGACAGTGGCCAGACGACGCCGGCACTCCTGACGGGCCTGTCCGTTGGCGACCACGTTGTCACGGTACACCAGCCACCCCTACTGGTCACCCCCGACTCCCGCGTGGTCACCATACAAGCGGGACAAACAGCCAACGCCGATTTCGTCCTGGACGTCCAGAAGGTCGTGCTGATCGAGTCGTTCTCCAACGTCAGCTGCATCGGCTGCCCAGAGATGGCCACAGCGATCAACGACCTGATGACCACTCCAGGCTACGAGACAGACAAGCTGCTGGCCGTCAAGTTCAGCATGAACTGGCCCCAACTCACCGACCCCCATTTTCAGGCCAATCCCGAGGACAACCTGGCGAGGGCCACGTATTACCAGGACTACTTGATGGTGGGCATCCCGACCCTGGCCGGTGACGGCATGCTGTGGGGTGCTTCCGGGCAGCCGCCGGAGCTGGCCGAGCTGACGACCCTGGTGGACGGCCGCCTGAGCAACGCCCCGGGCTTCGGCATCGCCGTGGAGGCCACCGTGCTCGGCAACGCGGTCAATGCCACCGTCACGCTGATCGCCACCTCTGCAGTCGACCTGCCGGATCACTCCCTGAACGTCGTGCTGGTGGAGAATCCCATCATTTACGCAACGCCCCCCGGCAACGAGGGGGAGACCGAATTCCACTGGGTCATGCGAGATTTCGAGACCAGCACTTCCGCACTGCCTTCCCTGACACCCGGCAGTCCCTTAGTCGTACAACAGACTCTCAACCGCGAAACCGCCTGGCTCGCCGAGAACCTCTTCGTGATCGCCATCGTGCAAGACAACCAGACACGC
>CBDURX010000102.1:0-6692 GCA_965369485.1 uncultured bacterium
GTGTTCATGGCTGATTTCGAGGATGCCAACTCTCCCACTTGGCACAACACGATACAGGGTCAGATAAACCTGCGAGACGCCATCGATCGCACCATTACCTTCGCCAGCCCCGAGGGCAAGCGTTACGAGTTGAACGAGGAAGTCGCCACCCTCTTCGTCCGCCCCCGGGGGTGGCACCTGACAGAGAAGCACGTGCTGGTGGACGGGGAACCGGTTTCCGCCTCGCTGTTCGATTTCGGTCTCTACTTCTTCCATAACGCCCGCATACTGGCTGATCGGAACTCGGGACCGTTCTTCTACCTGCCCAAGTTGGAGAGTCATCTGGAGGCACGGCTCTGGAATGACGTTTTTGTGCTGGCACAGGACGAGCTGGGAATCTCCCAGGGCACCATCAAGGCAACGGTCCTGGTGGAAAATATTCTGTCCGTGTTCGAGATGGAGGAGATCCTCTACGAGTTGCGTGAACATTCGGCCGGCTTGAACGCCGGTCGGTGGGATTACATTTTCAGCATCATCAAAAAGTTCCGTCACCTTTCCGACTTCGTGCTGCCGGACCGCGCTCAGATCACCATGGCCACAGGCTTCATGCGGTCCTATAGCGAGCTGCTGGTGCGGACCTGTCACAAGCGCGGCGCTCATGCCATCGGCGGCATGGCGGCTTTCATCCCCAGCCGTAAAGATTCCGAGGTCAACCGTATCGCCCTCGCCAAGGTTCACGAGGACAAGGAACGTGAATCCGGCGACGGTTTCGACGGCACCTGGATCGCCCATCCCGACCTCGTTCCTCCCGTCAAGAAAGTCTTCGATCAGGTTCTCGGGGACAGACCGAACCAGCTGGACAGGACTCGCGAAGACGTCGATGTCAGCCGGGATGAGTTGTTGAACTTCGACATTCCCCACGGCGAGATTACGGAAAAGGGCCTGCGTAACAACATCAGTGTATCCCTGATCTACCTGGAATCCTGGCTCCAGGGCTCCGGCGCCGTGGGTATCTACAATCTGATGGAGGATACAGCCACGGCCGAGATCTCTCGTTCTCAGCTGTGGCAGTGGGTTCACCATACTTCCGCCGTGTTAGCCGACGGGCGGCAAATCACCGCCGAGCTCTACCGGACCTTGGTGCCCGAAGAGCTGGACGTGATCAAGGGATTCATCGGCGCCGAACGGTACGCTGCGTCCCGCTACGAACTGGCCGCGCAGCTGTTGGATGGATTGGTACTCGACCCGGTCTTCCAGGATTTTCTGACCCTGAAAGCCTACCAGCACTTACCCTGACACCTTTTTTCCCGGGAGACGACGACATGAACGAGATGGCGAAACGTGACCAAGAGCAGATCAGCGGCCTGCTCGACTCGTGGCAGAACAACCCGCGCTGGCAAGGCATCGAGCGTCCGTACCTCGCAGAAGAGGTCATACACTTGCGTGGATCGATCCAGATCGAGCATACCCTGGCTCGACTCGGAGCCGAGAGGCTCTGGAAACTGTTGCAGGAGGAGCCTTACGTGCACGCCCTGGGCGCCATGACCGGCAACCAAGCGGTGCAACAGGTCCAGGCGGGGCTGAAAGCGATCTACGTCAGCGGCTGGCAGGTGGCCGGCGACGCCAACACGGCCGGCCAGATGTATCCCGACCAGAGTCTCTACCCCGTGGACAGCGTGCCCAGTTTGATCAAGAGGATCAACCAGGCGCTCCTGCGCGCCGATCAGATTCAGCACCTGGAAAACCGGGACGACATTCAATGGTTCGCTCCCATCATAGCCGACGCCGAGGCCGGCTTCGGCGGCCCCCTGAACACTTTCGAGCTGATCAAGGCCATGATCGAGGCGGGTGCCGCCGCCATTCATCTGGAAGACCAACTCTCTTCCCTGAAAAAATGCGGTCACATGGGTGGCAAGGTGCTCGTACCGGACCGTGTGTTCATTCAAAAACTGGTCTCCGCCCGGTTGGCTGCCGATCTGCTGGGCGTGCCGACCATCATCGTCGCCCGCACGGACGCTCAGAGCGCTCATCTGATCCGCAGCGACTACGACGAGGTGGACAAACCGTTCCTGACCGGTGAGCGCACAGTGGAGGGGTACTACCGGGTGCGGGGCGGGAACGAGTACGCCATCGCCCGGGCTCTCGCCTACGCCCCCTTTGCCGACATGATCTGGTGCGAGACCTCGAAGCCGGACCTGGGCCAAGCGCGGGAGTTCGCTGGGGCCATTCACGAGAAGCACCCCGGCAAGTTGCTTGCCTACAATTGTTCGCCTTCGTTCAACTGGAAACGGAATCTGGACGATGCTACCATCGCCAAGTTCCAGGACGAACTGGGCGCCATGGGCTACAAGTTCCAGTTCGTCACCCTGGCGGGTTTCCACGCCTTGAACAGCGGCATGTTCGAGCTGGCCCGGGCGTACAAGGAGGCGGGGATGGCGGCCTACTCTCAGCTGCAGGAACGCGAGTTCGCGCTGGAGCGGGAGCACAATTACAGCGCCATCAAGCACCAGAAATTCGTCGGCGCCGGCTACTTCGACGAACTACAGATGACCATCTCCGGTGGACAGGCGTCGACCTCGGCCCTGAGTGGCTCCACCGAGGAAGCTCAGTTCGACTGACAGCCGCCACCCGGAACGCGAACGCAGATCCCACGGTCGAGATGCCACGCTCGAAGCAGAGAAAGGCTCGAGATGAAAACCGTATCGTTCCAGCCGCCGGTCCGTAGTCTCATGGGTCCCGGCCCGTCCGACGTCCACCCGCGTATTCTTGCCGCCATGGCCCGGCCCACCATCGGACACCTGGACCCCGCGTTCATCCGCATGATGGACGAGATCAAAGCCCTACTGAAGTACGCGTTCCAGACCAGCAACGAGATGACCATGGTGGTATCCGGACCCGGCTCGGCAGGCATGGAGACCTGCTTCGTCAATCTGGTCGAACCTGGTGACAAGGTGATCGTGGGACAGAACGGCGTCTTCGGGGGCCGGATGAAGGAGAACGTCGAGCGCTGCGGCGGTACACCGGTTCTGATCCAACAGGAATGGGGCCGTGCGGTGGATCCGCAGCGGATCGCGGAAGCCCTCGCCGCGCATCCGGACGCCAAGATCCTGGCCTTCGTCCACGCCGAGACATCCACCGGCGCACTCTCGGACGCCAAGAGCCTCGTCGAGCTGGCCCACGCGCACGACTGCCTGGCCATCGTCGACGTGGTGACATCACTCGGTGGTGTGCCGGTTCTGGTGGACGAGTGGGGCATCGACGCCGTCTATTCCGGCAGTCAGAAGTGCTTGTCCTGTACGCCGGGGCTGTCACCAGTCAGCTTCAACGCCCGCGCCGTGGCAGTGATCCAGAAGCGAAAAACCAAGGTGCAGAGCTGGTTCATGGATCTGAACCTGGTCATGAACTACTGGGGAGGCGACTCCAAGCGCGCCTACCACCACACGGCGCCTATCAACGCCCTGTACGGTTTGCACGAAGCACTCGTGATCCTGCAGGAGGAGGGGTTGGAAAACGCCTGGCAACGGCACCAGGCCAATCACCTGTTACTGCGTGACGGCTTGCTCGCTCTCGGTCTGGAATTTTTCGTGCCGGAAGCGGAGCGTATACCCCAACTGAATTCCGTCACCATCCCCGCCGGAGCCGACGACGCCACCGTCAGAAGCCGGTTGCTCGAGGAATTCGGGCTGGAGATCGGCGCTGGCCTGGGCCCCATGGCAGGCAAGATCTGGCGCATCGGCCTGATGGGTTATTCCTCCCGCGCGAAGAACATCTCCTACTGCTTGAGTGCACTCAGAGACGTGCTCGCCTGAGCGGCGCTGAGACGGCGCGGGGATGGCTCACTTCTTCATCGCGATGATCAGCCCGTCGCGAATCGGAATCAAGGATACGATCCAGTCGTTGTCGCTGGTGATCAACCGCGTGAACTCGCGGATGGCCTCCGTGTTGGGTCGCAGATCATGGTGGTCGAAGATCCGTCCCGACCAGAGCATGTTGTCGATGATCAGCACACCCCCCGATCGCAGCTTGTTCTTGATCACCGGTAACGAGGACGGATAGCCCACCTTGTCGATGTCGTTGAAGACGAGGTCGAAGGGGCCGGGCATCTCGTTCAACCTGGCCACGGCTTCTCCCACGGTGAACTGGACCGTGTCTTGGTAGCCCAGTGTGGCCAGGTGCTTGCGGGCGCGCTGGGAGAGTTCTGCGTCCCAGACCATGTGGTGTACCACGCCGCCCCCGTTCTCCTGCACGGCGCGCGCGAACCAGGCGGTGGAGTACCCGTAACCGGAGCCGAGTTCACATATCTGTCGCGCGCCGATCATGCGGGCGACCTGGTAGCAGAGGTGTCCGCAGATGGGCCCGATGATGGGAAAGTTTTGCCGCTCGGCGTAGGCCTCCATCTCCTTGAGCTCGGGCGAGCGCTCGGGAACGAGGCTCTCGAGGTGCTCGCGTACCCGGTCAGTGAGAAATTCCTGACTCATCTCGTGAATCCTTTCATGCCATTGATTCGGTAAAGCATCGCCCTGCGGGCTGGAGCATTGATCACATCTCCCCCACCCGGTAACTGGCGGGCACCACGATCTCGATGGCGCCGGGGAGAACTTCGGCGGTCAGGGGAGTGGTACCCATGATCTCACCGTCTATCTGAACCGGCAAGGGCGGGTCGGCCGTGAGTCGCACCCGCTCGGCGCGGAGATTCCTCAGGGCCCGGGTCTTGTGCCGCCAGGTGATCAGGCGCAGTAAGACATTCAAGAGGTCCCAAATGGAACGGCTGCAGATGACGGAAACGTCGAACTTGCCATCGTGGGGACTGGTACCCGGTGCGACCTGGAAGCGCACCTGCTGGATACGGCCGATGTTGGTGATGAGCAGGGTGTGGGCCCTCAACACCATGGGAGCGTACTCGGTGTCGATCTCCACACGCGCATCGCCGGGCAGGAAGAGATTACGCACGCCGGCCACCAGGTAGGTGAACACTCCGAACAGGCTCTTCCACCGCCGTGGCGAGTCCAGGATGACGCGGGCGGGGTAACCGATCGCGGCCATGAGGAGGAAGTAGCGCTTCAGTTCGGGCAGGTACCCTATGTCGAAAGGCTCCACCCGGCCTTGGCCGATCACCGCAGCGGCCTGGCGGGTCAAGAAGGGCAGGGAGAGGGCAATGGCGATGACGTTGGCGGTACCCACCGGTACGTGAGCCAACGGAACCTTGACCTCTGCTCTCACCAGGCCGGCGGCCGACTCTCGCACCGTTCCGTCGCCGCCGATGGCCACGACGAGATCGAAACCCTCCGCCCCCGCCGCACTCGACCAGCGGGTGGCGTCACCCTCACCCCTTGTTTCCCGCAGGCTGCAAGCGATCCCGCGGTCGGCCAACCGCTTGCACAGACGCTGGCCTGTACGCATCCCCTGGGCCAGGCCGGAGACGGGGTTGACGATCACCAGAGCGTTGTGGAACTCGGACATAAAGGGCTCTAGTGCCCGAAGCGGTAACTGACGCCAATCATGAGGCGGGGCTCAAGTTTGGGCTGGTTGATGACCTCGTCAGCCTCGGCATAAGAGTATCCCTTCCGGCTGTTGACGTCTCCACCGCTTGGGCTGTAGGACGTGTCGTGACCACTCAGTTTCGCGTCCTGATAGTAATCGAGACCCCCGGTGAGCACCAGGTCAGCCTTCTGGCCGATGGCGAAGTTGCCGTCGAGCCCCAGACCCAGACCCCACTGATTGGTGTTGACCAGGAAGTCCTCGTTGCCGCCCACGAAGAGGAAGTTGGCCGTGTACTTCAAGTAGCGCGGGCCGAGGAAGAAGGCGAAATTGCTGAATGTGGCAGTCTTGAAGCGGTACACGAAGTCGAAGCGGAAATCCCAGAACCAACCCTTCTGCGAGGGAGTACCGTTGGTGGCGTCGTTGATGAAGACCCGGCGGGCGCCGAAGGCATCGCCGGGTTCGACCGATGTGTAGCCGATGGCGAACCGCATGGCCATGGGGAAACCTCGAGAAAATTCCGAGACCATACCGTTGATCTGTCCGCCGGGGCCCCCGCTGTAACCCAGCAAGAATCCACCGTTGTACTGGGCGCCGACAGCCGTTCCGGCCAGAGCCGTCACGCTCACGAGAGCGGCCACACACGTGACACCGATGCAGATCCCTTTTCTGATACGCATGTTGTCTCCTCCCGCAAGGATCGTCATTCCGCGATCCTGAGGGGATCCGGGAAGGCGCGGCTCCCGCCCGCAAGCCTGGGTCCACGCTATTCCCGACCTTGGACTGCGTCACGGGCCCAAGATGCCACGCCCGCAGCCACGTTGATGAACGGCTCTCAATTATAATGGATTTCACACCTTAAAACTACTCGATCGGGCGAGCGACGGGCGGGGTGATGGGTGACCTAGGGGCAGAAAGTCCCGAATGCGGCTCTCAACCGGACGATATCGGCCAGATCGAGCTGTCCGTCCCAGTGGAAGTCCGCCGCGTAGCTGTAATCGCCGTGAAAAATTTCCGCGAACAAAACCGCGTCGACCAGGTCGACCATCAGATCACCGTTTAGATCTGGACTGTTGAAGTGGATCGTGCGCCCGGGCAGGTACGAGGCACACCCGGCCACCACGATGACCGTGAATTCCCCCAGCTCGGGATGGGTCGCTCCACCGCCGTACACGGACCGGCTGAAACTTGTGTAGCCGTTCTCGTCGGTGGGCCCGTCAGCGATGGACCCGTCA
>CBDURX010000103.1:0-6663 GCA_965369485.1 uncultured bacterium
CGTGAGAATCCTCTTTGCTGATGATTCCGCAGAGAACATCGAACTGGGTGATGCCACGGGAACAACCACGATCGGGGCTTTCCAAGACAGGATCCTCACCGCATGTGAATATCCTTATCCCGACGGCCCGGGCATCCGCTACTGGGTCTCCTACGACGGCGGGGACAACTGGTTTGTCGGTGACATAGCCGTGCCCGCTCCCACCGAAGCCTTCTTTGAACCTCACGTGGCGTCGCGCATGAACGGCGGATTCGCCTGCGTCTACCAGCAAGAGGTCGGAGAGCCCGACATATGTTGGTACCGGCACAGGGCCTATGGTACCGGCCCGGGTACGAGTTCCTGGTCGACCCCCGAACAGTTCAACGAAGTCGATGTGTTCACGGGCACCCCCATGACGGTCGAGTATTTGCCGCCGTTGCCGCCCTTCGATTTTGCGCACGGGTCGGTTTGGGTCGGCCCCGGGGGGGATGGAGCCTTCTTCGACCGGAACGAAGCACTCTTTCCACCGGACATCGACGTCAACCCACCTTCGTTGGCGTTCAACTTGCCACAGGGTGGATCCAGCTGTGATATTTTGAGCATCGAAAACCTTGGCAGTGTCGATCTGGAGTGGCTCATTAACGAGCAAACGCCGATCCTAAAACTTGCGGACGGCCGTACTTTGCCGGTGCAGGTGAATCCTGTCGCCAGGGCGGCCGACCACGCGGCCCAAAGCCGCCAAGATCCCCAGTACGAACATGTTGAGCTCGCCAAGGGCGAACCCGATCCTCGGCCGGGCCGGGCGCCGCAGAGGGGAACCGGTGGTCCGGACTCCTTCGGCTACCATTGGTTCGACAGCGATGAGCCGGGTGGGCCGGTGTTTGGTTGGGTGGACATCACCGGGGTAGGCACGGCCGTCATCCTAACTGATGACGAATTCTTCGAAGCACCTCTACCTTTCCTGTTTCCGTTCTACGGGATTGGTCAGACTTCGATAAAAATCTGCTCCAACGGGTATCTCACCTTCGGTGCTGACGGCACCGATTTCACCAACGACCCGATTCCCGATCCACTCGACCCCAACGACTTCATCGCACCCTTCTGGGACGACCTGAACCCCTCACTGGGCGGAACCATCCACTACTACTGGGACTTCGTGATGAACCGGTTCATCGTCCAGTACACCGACATTCAACACTTCGGCGGCAGTCTACCCTACACCTTCGAGGTGATTCTCTATCCCGACGGCAGCATCCTGTACCAGTACCTGGACATGCAGGGCATACTGGATTCGGCCTCCATAGGGATCGAGGATCCAGACGGATTAGTCGGCCTGGAAGTCGTGTACAACACTCCTTACGTGCACAACAACCTGGCGGTGTTGATCGAAGACGCTTGCCCGTGGCTGACGACCATCCCGCCCAACGGTATCTTGCCAGGAGGTTTTTCAGAATTCGTCGATGTTTGTGTCGATGTCGGAGACCTCCCGCCGGGCGATTATGGGTGCGACTTGCTCATCCTGAGCAACGATCCGGACGAGCCTCTGGTCGTCGTACCGGTCTCGCTGCATGTGCAAACCCCGCCGGACATCGATGTCAGCCCGCCCGCCCTGCCCTTCAGTGTGCCGCCGGGTGGAGTCGCTTGTGAACCTCTGTTCATCAACAACTTCGGCGAGGAAATGCTGATCTACCTCATGGGCGAGTTGCCGCCGATCTTGAAAATGGCCGACGGCAGCGAACTGCCGGTACAGCTGAAACCCAGCTTCCCCGCCGTGGCCGTAAAAGCTCAGGGAGACCAGGAGATTACACAAGAAAACCTGGAGCTCGGCAAAGGGGAGCCCGATCCGCGGCCGGGCCGGACACCCCAGCGCGGCTCCGGCGGTCCGGACGTGTTCGGCTACACCTGGATCGACAGTGACGAACCGGGAGGGCCAGTCTTCAACTGGGTGGATATCACCGGTGCGGGAACACCCGTCGTCTTGGGCGACGACGACTTCGTGGAAGTACCGCTACCCTTCCCGGTCTCTTTCTACGGCATGAATAGGGGTTCGGTGAAGATCTCCTCGAACGGGTACCTCACTTTCGGTCCTGACGGAACCGATTGGACCAACGACCCGATTCCCGATCCATTCGACCCCAACGACTTCATCGCTCCCTTCTGGGATGACCTGAATCCCGCCGCAGGCGGCACCATCCACTACTATCACGATGTGGGGATGAACCGCTTCATCGTTCAGTACACCAATATGCCACGCTTCACCGGAGTCGGTGATTACACATTCGAAGTGATCCTATATCCCAACGGTAGCATTCTGTATCAGTACCTGGACATGCAGGGTACTCTGGATTCAGCCACCATCGGGATCGAACACCCATTAGGCATCGTGGGGCTCGAGGTCGCGTTCAACGCCCCTTACGTTCACAACAACCTGGCGGTCCTGTTCGAGGAGCCCTGCCCCTGGCTGACGGAGGATCCGTCCTCCGGCGTGGTTCCAGGCTTTGGGTTGCAGGTGGTCGATGTCTGTGTCAACGCGGCTGACCTGGCCCCGGGTTTCTACGCGTGCGACCTGCTAATCTTCAGCAACGATCCGGACGAGCCGTTGATTGTCGTGCCGGTCACGCTGAACGTCGAGTTCTTCATCACCGGTGTCGCACAGATCGCCGCCACCGAACCGGTGTCGGTGTACACCACCCCTGACGGTTCGGGGCGCCCCCTCAACGACTGCTACCTCTTCGGCGGGGCGACCACAAACGCGACCATCACGCTGACGGTGACCGACAACACCGGGGCTCCCATTCCCGGTATCCCGGCCGTGGATATGTGGCTCGAGACATCCTTGGGCGGTCTGATCACGTGCCCCGAAGGGTCCATTGCCGACGGTCCCACGAACGCCAGTGGCGTGACTACCTTCAGCGGTCCCGTCGAAGGCGGGCACTGGTCGGATCCCACTGGCGGAGAAACGACCATCGTCATTCTCATGGGCAATCCGTTGCCTCAGCCCGGATTCGAGATGTTCTTCAACAGCCCTGACAACAACGGGGATCTGATCGTCAACCTCACGGACGTAGTGCTCTTCGCGAATGCATTCTACGGGGTGTACGGCTACTTCGCCGACTACTTCTGGGATGGCATGTTGAATCTCTCCGACGTCACCTTGCTGGCCCAAGGCATCGGCGCCACGTGTCCGACACAGCCCGTTGTCGCGTTCGACCAGGAGAACCAGGGCACCATCGGTGTCTACTTCGATCAGGGAGCCACCCAGCGATCGCTGTTCGTGGAGCCCAACGAGGTCTTCGAGGCTCACCTGATGGTAACCGGGCCGGCGGCCACGGAAGGCATCAACGGCTGGCAATGTCAGTTGAGCATGTCGGACAACATTGTCGTACGCGATTGGACCTACTCCACGGAGTGCATCAACCTGGCCAACCCGCCCGACTTCGTGGTGGCCAGCGGGACTGCGAATCCCTTGCACTCGACCGGAGAGACGGCCCGCCTGTTGACCATCACCATGCAGGTCGTCGACCGCGAGCCCGCTCATATCTACATCAACTACGACCCCAAGCATTCCACGGAATCCGACGTACCTTTCTGTGCCACCGGCAAGGACGCGCAATTGCGCGGCCTCGAACGGGCACAGGGTGGCGTCGCAGGTGCACCTGTTGCTTACATCAACGATGCGGACGCACCGGCCACATCCGATGGCCAGTTCCTCCCCTCATTGGGGCTGAATCTCCACAACGCGCCCAACCCGTTCAACCCGGCAACAGACATCAAGTTCAACCTCGCCAGGACCGGGTTGGTGCAATTGCACATCTACGACGCCAGCGGACGGCTGATCCGACGGCTGGATGGTGGTACGATGGTGGCCGGCCCCCGTGTGCTGAGTTGGAACGGGCGTGACGAACGAGGCTCCACTGTTGCGAGCGGCCTCTACTTCTATCGGTTGTTCCTGAACGGTGAAAACCTCGGACCGACTGGCAAGATGAGCTTGATCAAGTAGAGCAAAGGAGATCCTAAAGCACGTGTAACATCAACACCTCACCCAAACATCACGGGGCAACCACAAGGTTGCCCCGTCTCTCTCGGTGCGCCTGGCAGGGTGCAAAGGTAAGTAAGGAAGACTCGGTGCCTTGACAGACGTGTCTGGTTAGAGCAGCCAATTTGTATGTCTACGAACTCCCCAATCCATTTTCACGGATTTGAGCTGGCTTCGGTGAGAGTGGTGTATAAGTGCTTGTTCTAAAGGAGTTAGCCGGCGTGGCTGGGCGATTCGGTTGGCCGTGTGCTAGAATCTAAGGTCGTTCCGCTTAACGCAGCCCTCTGAATTGATCTCGAAATCTGTCTGAGAGTCTCGATCTATGTGCTTTGGGGGTTAAATCATTAGATTTCAATGCAGACGGAATATTCAGAAGCCATCGGGGATCAGATAGACAACCCACCTCCATGTCCGAAAACGTCCAACACCTCCGACCTGATCTGCTATCTTTACGGTCATGAATCTGGATCACGACATCTGCTATCGCGCATTGCGCACCCGCGACCAGCGCTTCGATGGACGCTTCTTCACCGGCGTTACGAGCACCGGCATCTACTGCCGGCCTGTCTGCCCGGCGCGCACCCCGCAGGCCGCCAACTGTGTTTTCTTCGCCAGCGCCGCAGCCGCGGAGGATGCTGGTTTTCGGGCATGCCACAGATGTCGCCCCGAAACGGCTCCCGGCACTCCGGCGTGGCACGGCACCTCTGCCACGGTCTCGCGTGCCATGCGGTTGATCGGGGACGGTGCGCTCGATCAGGCAAGCGTGGCGGATTTGGCCACCCGTCTGGGCGTTGGGGATCGCCACCTGCGCCGACTTTTCGCCGAGCAGCTTGGCGCATCGCCCCTGGCGATGGCTCAGACCCGCCGTGTTCACTTCGCCAAGCGTATGATCGAGGAGACGCGCCTCCCCATGGCGCAAATCGCGCTCGCCGCGGGTTTCCGCAACGTTCGCCGGTTCAATGCCGCCGTGGGCGGCTCATTCCATCGTACTCCCACGGAGATACGTCGGTGTGCCCACATGGGCGGACTGGTTGGCAGTGGCGGTGTGGTGACTCTGAGCCTCTCGTACCGTGCGCCTTTTGACTGGGATGGCCTGCTCGGTTTTCTGGAGCCCAGGGCGATTCCTGGTGTCGAGGTTATAGACGACCGAACTTATCGCCGCACTATCGAGCTGGAGGACTTCGCCGGCTCGATTGAGGTCGAGCCCGACCCGCAAGGCAAAACAGCCCTTCTGCTGAGCGCCCCGGTCGACGCCGCTCCGTATCTGGGGCGAGTAGCCGACCGGGTACGCTCTCTTTTCGACCTGGATGCCGATCCCGAGGCGATCTGCGACCAGTTGTCCGACAATCAGCGGCTGGCCAGTGCTGCCTTGCGATATCAGGGCGTGCGGGTCCCGGGGGCCTGGGATCGCTTCGAGCTCGCGGTTCGCGCCGTGCTGGGTCAGCAGGTGACCGTGACGGGCGCGACCCGTTTGGCCGGTCGATTGGTGCGGAGGTTCGGTCGAGCACTCGTCGCAGCCGACGAGCCCAGGCGGAAGTCCCTATCGGACAATGATGCGACGTCCACCATCAACCTGGGTTGGCTCTTCCCCCGGCCCGCCGATCTGGTGGACGCGGATATCGCCTCTGTCGGTATGCCCGCCACCCGCGCGGAGACCATACGCTGCCTGGCGCGGGCAGTGTGTGACGGTGACCCGATCCTCGAGCTGGCATCCGGGTTGGACGAGGCCGTCCAGCGGCTCACTGCCTTGCCCGGCATCGGCGACTGGACGGCTCAGTATATAGCCATGCGTGCCCTGAGCGAACCGGATGCCTTCCCGGCCGGCGACCTCGGCCTGCGCAAGGCCATCGCCGACAACGAGACACTGCCGACGGCTGCTACACTGCGGAACCTGGCCGTGGCCTGGCGACCCTGGCGGGCCTACGCGGCTATGCTGCTCTGGCGGGATATTGCTGCTGTCACGCGAAAGAAGATTTCATGACCACCACAACCGGCACCGTGATCATCAATAGCCCGGTCGGCCCACTCCTCCTGGTGGCTCGCGAGGAAGGACTCACTTTCCTGCTCTTCGCTGACTGTAACCAGCCGCAGCCCATGGGCGACGGCACCGATGCAGCTGCCTGTATCCTGGTGGAGACCGAACGGCAACTGGCCGAGTACTTCGCCGGTAGGCGTCGCGAATTCGACCTGCCCTTGGCCCCCGAGGGAACCGATTTCCAGCTGGCGGTCTGGCGTAGTCTGAGAGAGATTCCTTACGGTGAGACCGTCAGCTATGGTGAGTTGGCCCGGCGCATCAAGCGGCCAAGCGCAGCGCGCGCTGTGGGAGCAGCCAACGGCGCGAACCCCATCTCGATCATTGTGCCGTGCCACCGGGTGATCGGCGCCAACGGCCGACTGGTCGGGTACGGTGGCGGGTTATCGGCCAAGAGGAGTTTGCTCGCGCTGGAGGGTCACAGTTGAAAAGTCGCCGTATTGTCTTGAAATTTATCACGAGATAGTGATACAATGCAGTTCACGGGGGGTAGGGCGTTCTGTTCACTGTCTCCTGCGTGTAGTCTTTCTCCCGTTGGCTTCCCCCGTGTTTCTGTTGTGCTCGTGACGCCCTGGCCGAATTAAGCTACAGGGGCGTGCACAATGGTCAGGTGCTC
>CBDURX010000104.1:0-6631 GCA_965369485.1 uncultured bacterium
CGGCATATCCTGTGCGTGGGTGGGCAGGGGGGTGGCCGTTTGCCGCTGGCTCTTCCTTTGGCCCCGGACGCCCTGGCAGGTTCTGTTTTGGTGCGCGTCGAGGGCGCCCGGCGCGGGGCTGTCTGGACCGTCGAGGTAGAAGCGGTGCCACTCTTTTTACGGACGCCTGTGTCAAAATTCAGCTCGCCCTGGGCAGACGCGGAGCCCTTTTTCCTGGCCGGCGCTTTCTTGGCCGTTCTCTGCTTGGTGGTCTTCTTCTTGGCTGTTTTCTTCTTGGTGGTTTTCTTTTTGGCTGCTTTCTTCTTGGCGGTCTTCTTCCCGGTGACCTTTTTCTTGGTCGGTTTTTTCCGTGCCGCGGCCTTCTTGCCAGCCTTTTTCTTCGCTGTCTTCTTCTTGGTCTTCCGCTTGGTCGGGGACACGTGTTATCCTCTCTCGCTGGGCCGTTGACCCGGATCAAAGACCGTATATTTCGCCGTATTTCCTGTACAAGTAGTCCAGGAAGGGTTGGACGCTAAGCTCCTCTCCCGTCAACTCCCGGCACAGCGCGGCCGCCGGCAACAGGCTGCCTTTGTTGTGGATGTGTTTACGAAGCCATGCCAGGAGCTGATCAAACTCGCCTCGTGCAATCTGGTCCGGGAGGTCGGATAGGTCGGCGGCAGCTCGAGCGTAGAACTGGGCGGCATAGAGGTTGCCGAGTGTGTAGGTGGGGAAGTAGCCGAACGCCCCGAATGACCAGTGGATGTCTTGCAAGGGGCCGTGACTGTCGTCGGGCAGTTCCAAGCCGAAGTAACTCTTCACCTTCTCGCGCCAGAGGGCGGGCAGATCGCTCACCTGGATCTCGTCGTGCAGCAGGGCTCTCTCCAGCTCCATCCTCAGCACGATGTGCAGGTTGTAGGTGACCTCGTCGGCCTTGATGCGGATCAGCGACGGTTCCACGCGGTTGGTGGCGCGATAGAGATCTTCAACGGTGGCACTGCCGAGTTGGTCGGGGAAGATTTCCTGCAAGCGGGGTAGGTAACACACCCAGAATTCCCGGCTGCGCCCCACCGCGTTCTCCCAGAGACGGGACTGGGATTCGTGGATACCCAGGCTGACGGCCGCGGCCACCGGGGCGCCCTCGTGTTCAGTGGGCAGCCCCTGCTCGTACAGAGCGTGACCGCCTTCGTGCAGGTTGGCGTACAGACCCACACCAAGATCGGTCTCGTCGTACTTGGTGGTGATGCGTACGTCGCCAATGGCCATACCCTCGGTGAAGGGATGGGTAGAGCGGTCCAGGCGGCCGGCCTCGAAGTCGAAGCCGATGTCCCGCAGGACCTCGCGGCCGAAGGCATCCTGATCCGTGACCCCGAACTGCTGGCGTAGGGGAGAGGCGTCCGTTCGCTGGTTGCCGGCGACGATCTTCTCGATAAGTGGCACTAGACCGCTCTTCAACTCGGCAAAGAGCGCATCCAACTCCTCGACCCGGGTCTCCGGCTCGTACTCGTCCAGCAGCGCATTGTAGGGCTCACCCTCGTAGCCCACGGCTGCGGCTTCCTGCCGCTTCAGGTCAACGATTCTGGCCAGGTGAGGAGCAAAGCAGGCCCAGTCGCTCTGCTGTTTCGCCTGGACCCACGCCGGCTGGGCCAGGCTGCCGGCCTCGGCCAGGGCCGTGACCAGTGTCCTGGGGATCTTCAGGGCCCGGTCGCGCCCCCGCTTCGTCTCGCGCAGGTTGGCTCGTTTCACCCTGTCCAAATCCGACGCGTCCAGGGTCGCCATAAGTTCGCCCAAGCCCGGGTCGCAGATCCGCTCGTGGATCAACGCGGCCAGGGTCGCCCTGTGCCGCGCTCTGGCCGGCACACCCTTGGGTGGCAGATATATTTCCTGGTCCCAGGCCATCAACGCGCTCGCCGCCGCGAGATCGCGGATCTCATGCATGCGGCGCAGGAAGATCGGGTAGGCGTCGGGCATGGTTCTCTTTCCTCGATGGTGTGGAGAGGCCGTTCCCCGTCACAGCTTACGGCTGCGCTGTAAGGTGTCGGTCAAGGTGTCGATGATCTTGGTGCGCTGGCGCTCGTTCAGGGCGAGGATCTCTTGCAAGGCATCTCCGATGTGGGGGATGTACAATTGAATGTAGCTCTGTTTCTTCAGAGCATCTCGCTCCCTGACTCGGCGGTTGATGAAACGCTTCAGCTGTCGACCAGCCTCCTGCAAGCCCAGCTTGGTCTCCTTGATTATCTCCGGGTAGTGGGCGACGGCCTCCTTGCTCTCGGAGGTGAACGGGACCCACACCGATGCCATGTGTACCAGGATTACGAGGGGGCCGGTGGGTAGAGCCCCGCGGGACTGTTGCAGGCCGTAGCTGCGCCAGTTGCTGGTGAGGATCGCCTTGGTGATGGCGCAGGCCGAGGCCTGGTACAACAGCGGCACCCGGTTGGCGAAGCGCATCACCCTTGCCAGTTCATCTGCCGGCAACTTGCCGCCGTAGGCCAACCCCACCTCGATCTGGAACGGGTTGCCGCGGTAGACGGCAGCCGGGCGCGTCACCGAGATGTAGAATTCGGCCTCGACGCCGTGCTGCAGGCCGGCCAGGACCAGCTCCTCGCCGATGGGTGAGAGACAGTCCGTGGGCGGCGCGGGAATCTTGGTGACGGCAATACCGTCCAGCAGCGCCTGGATATCCTCCCGGGAAAGCCGCTTGGGTCTCTTGCGGGGCGGCAGACTGGCCGTCTCCAGGATGGATGCGGCCGTCTTGGGTCCCACGCGGCAGAACTCTTCCTTGAGGAACGAGTTCGTGTTGCGACACTTGGTCTCCTTGAGCATGCGCGCCATCAACCCCACCTCCACGCCGTAGGGGTGAGGGCGGATCTCCGCAGCCTCGGTCGGCAGCTCCGCGGCGGCACGTGGGAAAACGGTCTCTTCGCCACGCGGGTTCAGGTAAACGAGGTGCAGGTGGGGATTGGCAATGGCTGTCTGCTGGAGGTAGGTGTCCACCGAGTGCTGGCCCCTCTTGTAAGAGCCGGTCAATGTGATCTCCACACGCGTGCCGTGTTCCTTCTCCCAGGTTACGATCTCGTCGGACTGGATGACCGGCTCGTTCTTCTTGGTGTCCAGCATGATCTGGAAGCGGTGGGTTTCCTCCTCGGGGCTGATGCGGCTGATGATGACTACCGGTCGTCCGGTGGTCAGCTGGCCGTACATGCCCGCGGCCGAGATGCCGATACCCTGCTGCCCTCGGCTCTGTTTGAGGGAGTGGAACTTGGAGCCGTAGAGCAGCTTGCCGAAGATGCGGGGGATCTGGCTGCCCACGATGCCGGGGCCGTTGTCCTCCACGACCACGCAGTATTGCTCCTCGCGAGCAGGCCCCGCCGGACGGGCGCCATTGGCGCCAGTGACCGGCACGGCACTCATGCCGTTGCCGTCGTGGCAGCTCTTGCCGTTCTGGCTGTTCTTGCTGCCGGCTCCGTCCATCTCCAGACTGCCCTGTGGGCCGTTACCCTGGCCGGCGCGGCCATTCTGGTTGGCGACGGAGTGGATCTCCACGAGGATATCCGGCAGGACCGAGGCCTCCTCGCAGGCGTCCAGGGCATTGTCGACCGCTTCCTTGATGGTGGTCAGCAACGCCTTGGCCGGAGAGTCGAAGCCGAGCAGGTGACGGTTCTTGGTGAAGAACTCGCTGATGGAGATCTCGCGCTGCTTCTTGGCCATGGTCTGGGCGGTGGCCGGTGCGCTCTGCTTCCGTGCGGCGCGCTGCGTCTTCCTGACGGGCATCGGTGGGCACCTTCCGTGGTGATTGAGGGCAGCTGTCGGGCGCACCGTAGGTTAAGGAAGCGAAGGCAGGGAATCAAGCAAAGCTTCCACCCGGATTAACGGTGCCGGAATGGGGACCGTAGCGCGTCGAGAGGCGTGTATCCGAAGGCAGCCTTGGTGCCGCACTCGATGGTAATGTTGAAGTTCCAGAACGCCTCGTCCTGTGTGCTGGTGTCCTGTACCGTATCCACGGCCAGGTAGTAAGTGTGTCCGCCCCCTGCCATCTTGGTGGCCTCGAGCACTTCTACATGGCCCAGTGGGTTGCCGGACTCGTAGAGGTCGTCGGCGAAAGCGACGCAGCTGGCGTCGGGTCCACAGCCGTCGAAGAGCCACAACGCTCCGTCGAACAGCATGCCGTCCAGCGTGATGGTCAGGGTGGCGTTGTCGGCCAGGGTCAGGGCGAACCAGTGCTCTCCACCGCCGGTGGCGAAGGCGCCGCAGCTGGCCGTGGTCAAGAGGTCGAGAGTGTTGTAGAGGTTGCCTCCTAGGGAGAGCGTGGTGCCCTCGCACAGGAGCGGCTCGGTCAACTCGGCGATTTCCGGCGGGATGTGGCCCGTCGGGGTCACGCCCGGGCAGGTGACGTGCAGCGTGAAGGCGCCGGCGGTCTCGCTCTCCACGGGGCGGAAGGTGTCAACGACCAGATAGTAGGTGTGGTCCGCACCACTGCCGTTGGTGAAGTCCAGTTCCTCGTTGCCACCAGTGGAACTCTGGTCGGAGAAGGCGACACAAGTAGCACTCGGTCCACAACCCTCGAAGAGCCACAGCGCCCCGTCCGCCTGGGGCATGGCGAGGGTGACCTGTAACGAGCCGCCCGCTGGCAGCTCGAGGCTGTGCCATCTCTCGGTGCCGTACTCCAGGATGGGACTGCAGTCGGCGTAGACCACGAAAGCATCTTGCTCGAACACATTGCCGATGATTTCGACGCCCGCCTCACTGCAGGCCAGCGGTTTGGCCGCGGCGCAGGCTTGCAGGGGAACGCCCACCGGTAGCCCCTCCAGGTCCAGACTGAACGTCAGTTCTCCGCCCTGATCGCTGTCGATCACCAGGACATAGGAACCCCCGGGGATCTCTACCATGAATTCCCGGTTGGTGGCGACCAGGCAGGAGTCGCTGTGGCAGTCCGAGAGAAGGAACAGGTCGAGGTCGGCCGTGGAGGTGAGCGTCGCGTGTAACAGTAACGCCGTGGTCACATCCAGCAGGACAATGTATTCACTACCGCTTTCGGGCCATGTGACACAGCTGTAACCGTCGGTCTGGCTGGCCCCGTTGGTCTGCCCGACCACGGTGGTGACATTCTGGTCGTCGTTGACGATGTACTCCTGGGCTCCGCTGCAGTCGAGGGCGCCACGCGCCGATACGGTTGACGCAGCCACGGCGACGAGGGCGGTGCAACCGGCCGCCAAGAGCCAAAGGGCAGGGCGGCGCGTCGCCCACCTGAGCAGTGATGGTCTGGGCCGGGTCATGGTGCACCCCCCTGCTGTAACGATCCCTGGCTGGGAAGCGGGTCGCTTCTGCCCTGCCAGCTCTTGGTCTGGGCCGTGTCGTTGCGGGCGATGCGGAATCCCAGGTCGCTGCTCTGGCTGTTGGGGGAGGCTCGCTGGCGGTTGGCGGAGCGGCAGCGCTGGGCCCCGTAGAGCCAACTTCCGCCTCTGATGACCTTGAACGTGCCGAGGGCTGGCCCCACCGGATCGTCCGGCGGCAGGTTCTCGTAATCTGCCATGTACCAGTCCCATACCCACTCCCACACGCCGCCGTGCATGTCGTACAGACCCCAGGCATTGGTCTCCTTCTGGCCCGTTTCGCCGGCAGTGCCGCTCGTGTTGCCGCAGTACCAGCCGATCTGTTCCAGGATGGCGTCGGGGTTGCAGCCGGTCGCGGTGAGGTCGCCGTTGGCCAAGGACCCGGTTGCGCCGGCGCGACAGGCGTATTCCCACTCCGCCTCGGTGGGCAGGCGGTAACCGTTGGCATCCGGGTTGTGGAGGAAATCGGGACGATTGCCGCTGTACGCGCGGTCCAGACCCTCGGCGTCGGAGAGGGTGTTGCAGAATTCGATGGCGTCGTACCAGCTGACCCTTTCCACCGGGCAATCGTCACAACCCGTGAACCAGGACGGACTGGTGCTCCTCACCTGAGCCCACTGGTTCTGGGTCACCTCCGTGACCGACAGGAGGAAAGTGCTGACATTGACCTGGTGCTGGACCTCCTCCTGGCTTCGACCCGGTTCGCCGGCAGGGCTGCCCATGGTGAAACTGCCACCGACCACAGTCACGAGGTCGAACACGGCGGGGGTGAGGATGCGCGTGTAGTTACCTGGGAAGGTGATGGAAGTACCCTCTGTCAGCTCTTGGGTCGAGTCGGGGGGACTGTTCCATTCCACAATGTTTGCCCAGGTGATCGAGTAGGAGCCGACCGTCATATCGGTGAGGGTGGTGTCGCCTTGACCCTGGGCGAGGCCGTCCGGACCGGACAGATCCCAGCCGGCATCGAGACTGTCGGGTGTGACTGAGATGTTGATGGACTGCTCGGGTGGCGGCGGGGTCAGCTCACCCTCCTCGCAGCCGCCCAACCACAGCATGAATGCGAGCGCCACGGTCAGCGTCAGTACGCATACCCGGATCGGTTGCAATAGACGTCCCCTGATGGGTGTGACGGAGGGGTGGCAGGACGGTTCGAACCCGTCGCGAACGATCCAGTTCAGGATAGCACACTGGCTAGGTAATTATTGGCACATTCTACGGCCGTTGGCAAGTCGGCTGGGCTAGCCAGTGTTCCGTTTGATGGAACACTAGACCCCAAACAAGCGAAGATCAGTCAGTTGTATTATTGAAAAAACCTGAAAAGCCTG
>CBDURX010000105.1:0-6625 GCA_965369485.1 uncultured bacterium
CGGCAGCGATCCCGACGGCAACATCAGGGGTTACCAGTGGAAGATGAGCGCTAACGGGACCGACGGTATCAGCGTCCAGGACACCCTGACCATCGATCCCGCCACGGGCGATACGCTCAATCCCTGGCACTTCTCAACCGTGACCGATACGACTTTCATCGTCAGCGCGGATATACAGGGTTTCCCGGGCGATTCCGATCTCAATGCCCCGGACCAGCGTAACTTCCAAACACACACACTGTTCGTGCGCAGTGTGGACGAGGAAGGTGGTGTGGATCCCTCACCCGCCTTCCTGAGCTTCACCGCCACGACCCTGCTGCCCACCATCAATGTCGACCGGCCATCGACCTTGAGCGACTACCTGGACGTTCAAGCGGCTCCGCCGTCGGTGACCTTCGGCTGGTCGGGATCCGATCCCGACTTCGAGCTGGGTGTGCCGGTCGAGGTGCGGTACCTCTGGAAAGAGGCCCTGTACGACACACCGGATACGCCTGAAGGTAATACCTACCTCCGCACCGAGTACGAATTCAGACAGCACAGGGAGGAGCTGGTCAGCTTTGCCGACTCCGCCTGGAGTTCTTGGCATCCTTACGCCTCGTTGCCGGAAGATCGAATCATCACTTTCCCCAACCAGCCCATGTTCGACAACTCGACCCCCCCTCGCCAGGTCACCTATATCTTCGCCATCCAGGCCAGGGATATTGCTGGCGCCGTGAGTGTGGACCGCACCTACGGGCGGAATGTCCACAACGTGTTCATCAGTACCGGCATGACACCCGACCTCCAGGTCTTCGAGGCCCAACTCGGCCTCAACCGCGCCACGGGCCTCAACACGGTGGTCAATTTCGACATCGCCTCGGGCCAGAAACTGGATTACAGCTGGTCAGCTTCGGCCGAATCCTACGCGGGACAGGTGGTGGCCTACCGCTACGGCTGGGACATCGCCGATCCCGAGGACGAGAACGACCCGGGGTGGGCCTTACAAGGGGGACTCTCTCCCCAGCACCTCAAAGCTCCCATCCGTTCCTTCCCCTCGGGCAACCACTCCTTGACGGTGCAGTGCTGGGACAATTCCGACCAGAGGACGCGTATCACCATCCAGCTCTTCGTCGTGCCCGTACCTGATTTCGGGGACCAGCTACCGTGCCTTCTGATCGACGACGTGATCGATCAGGCCAGCCAGGCCTGGCCGGATCCTGTCGGCACTCCCCTGGACCAGGACGGGTTCCGTGATGCTTTCTGGGCTCAAACCCTCGAGGGACAGGGCGGGGTGGATAATTTTCTCACCACCCGCGATGTGATCGACGTGGAGAACATACGGCTCTCATACCGAGACGTGGTGGATTACAAAACCGTGGTCTGGACCGCCCGGTACTCCGTGGGAAACTTCATCTGGAACAACTTCAAACCACTCCCCAACAGTGACAGCCGCTTCATCTGGCTGGAAAGCTACCAGGAGCAGGTGGGAAACCTGTTCCTCATCGGCGACCGCGTGATGAACCAGTTTATCGAGGAAAAACGCTGGATGCTGCCGATCATCTTCGAAACCAACGAGCTGACCGTCGATTGCGGAGGCACCACGTATGAAGTGGGATTTGGTACGCGCGATCTGCCGGACGGCTCGACCGTCCGCATCGGACGGGAACGCTTCGCCTGGCGGGCCATGGGGCTCTCGGTTATCGATCACGTAACCCCCCGCTACAACATCTACGGGGCCTGCGGCCAGGGCAGCATCGGCGACGGCGCGCGAGGCAAGGCATGCGTCGGCGTGAAGGGCCTGATCCTCGATTCTGATTTCAAGAGAGTCTACATGCCGGAAGGCGCCACGTTCCCGGACACGATCATGACGGAACCCAACATCGACTGGAAGGACCTGTCTGCGGCCTACCGGGACACGCTGAGGCCGTACGGTTGGGGCAGCGACGAATTCTACGATGCCAATATCACGGGGCGCACGACCCCTTGGTCGCCTCAGTTCTGTGACGGTGCCCCATGCATCGATCCCATGTTCAGGATTTACAGTCGTTTCGATTGGATTCAGGATCTGCACATTGCCGAGGGCGACAACGCGTGGCCCGCACCCACCTTCGCCCCCGATGATCTGTCCGCGCTATGTGGTAGACATTCTCTCGATCCCCTGACCAGGCGGACGAGAACCACCGGCAAGATGCTGGGGTTCATCTCCCACAAACTGGAAGAGAACAAGCCCAATCAGAAGGGAGATGTGGTTTGGGGATTCGACCCATACCGTTTCAGGCGGGCGGAGTCGCAAAAAGCGATTCAGTGGGTCCTCGGCGCGCATTTCGGACTGGTTATGCGACCATAGCCCGAATTATTCAGGTTGACGCTGTGAGGTCTGGAGGAAGAGTGTTCAGGCGGTGGGGCGGTTGTGCCGTGGCCCGACGAGTTGACCGGAAAGGTAGGCTGGTAGGATGAGACAAGAGAGCGTGGTTCATCTCCGGATCCTGGCGATTCTCGCCTTGGCAGTCGGGTTCTGCTTGCCACTGCCCGGCATGTCCCAAACATCTCCGGAGCAGTGTGTTCTCGATTCTCTTGTCCTGCTCTCCCCCGAGGAAAACGGTTTGAGTATCCGCCTCGCGGGTCCGGGCGAAAGGTTCGGTGCCTTCATCCACTGGCAGGAGCCAGCGGACGAGGATGCCACCTGCGTCGCTATACGCAACCCGGAGCTGTTGCCGATCGAGGTGGATCTGACCGGCACCTATCTCGACGACGTGGACAGGGAACTGGAATTCTTCACCCTACAGAGTGGAGAGGTGGGTAGCCCTACGCAGAACCGTCTGCTCGTGAGTTGGTTCAATGTGTTCGTAAGCCGCAGCGGCAGCGTCGAAGGGCAGATCAATCTCAGCAACAATGGTGGTGTTCTGAGGTACAACCGTGCGAACGGCGCCTGGTCGCGCTTCAACGCCGGTCTACCCCAGTACCTCCCCTTCACCGACATCATCGCCTCTGCCCAGTCGGCCCAGGACCCGGATCACTACCTCCTGCACCTGGGGAGCCAGGGCTTGAGCGAACCCGCAGGGCGGACGTTGGGCCTGTGGGAGAGGCGGGTGGATTCCAGTTGGTCCAGACTGGCCACGGATGAGTTTCCCGACGGCGTCGTGATCACCAAGCTGGCCTACTCTCCCGACAGCGATATGGCATTCGCCGTCGGTACCAAGCTGGACGGGCTCTACCTGACCCGTGACTCTGGTGCCTCCTTCCAGCGATTCACCACCGAGCTGGCCCCGGAACACCCTGCGCCACCGGCGAACTTCGAGGTGACAGCCATCACCTGGGAACCCGGCGGAACGCTCTACGTAGCGGTCCGTGCCTTCGGCTTGTTCGTTTCCGACAACGACGGCGCCACCTGGACCTGGCTGGATGATCTGCTCGTACCCCAAAACTTGCAGGATCCTTTCTCGCTGCAGGTATTTCCCTTCGTGAACCAGATCCTCATCGACCGCGACGATCCGGACCATATCTTGGTCGCCATCACGAATCACGCACTGTACCACTCGACGGACGGAGGTCAGACCTGGGGATCACTGACCGGGAACTGGATCGACCCCCTGGACGAGGGGTGGCGTCACACAGGGGTCGCCGTCGACCTCGACCCCCAGGACAACCAGGTCATCCTCGTCGGGACCAAGCAAAAGGGAATCTGGCGCACGGCGGACGGCGGCGCCACCTGGTTGCGGGTCGGTGAAAACGTTTATCCGCAGGCCGAATCCGTCGACAAGCCGGTGCGCAATCTGTTCTTCGATCCGACAGTGGTCGACGGTGTGTTCGTCATGGTCGACAAGTTGGGGCTATTGAGCAGCAGTGACGCGGGTCAGAACTGGGTCCTGGACAGCAATCAGCCCAGCAACATCACGGCCACGGAGATGCACCTGAATACGAGGGGCAACGGAGACCTGGTCCTGGCCAGTTACGCGGGCGGCATCTACACGCCCGGCACCCGCGTTCCCATTTCCGCCACCATCACCAGCAGTGCCCACCAGGATCTCGATCTTGGCCTGTACATCTCCTTCGGAGCCGGATCCGTCGATGCCAACTTCACCTTCCGCATCGTCTGCCAGGATTTTCAGGGTTACGCGGTCTGGCGCAGCGACACCAATGATCCCACAAACCTGGAGCTGATTGGATTTTACGACAAGACGAACCCCGAGACCTGTATCGAAGGGTTCTGTGGAGATATGAACTTCAATATCATTCCCAACTGCTTCAGCGCGAAACGTGCCGCTTGTTTCGACTTCGACCCACCGGGTGGTGGCATCGAGTTCTTCGACGATTCCGTATACAACGGCTTCCTGTATTTCTATGCCGTAACCACCTTCGACTACCTGAACACCGCCGGTGTGGAACCTACGGCGCTCTCACGGGATATGCTCTTCTCGCCACGGTTCCCCTCGGCCTTGACGGACAGCTTGACGAATGCTCCTCCGGGTAGCGAACCCCTCGAGCCCAAGGATCGTCCGGTTTCTTCTTTTCCCTTCTGGGGTCGCGGCAACCTGTTGCCTTACCAGGTGAACGTGGCGGCGCAACCCGCCGCCGACGGTACCGAGATCTACGTTTTCCCCAATCCATTGCGCAGCGATGTCGGATTCCCGGGCAAGGAAGGCAACCAGGTGGTCTTCACCAACCTGCCCCCCGAATCACGTGTCCAGGTGTTCACAGAGGACGGCGACATTGTGGCCGATCTCGGTTCTGAACAGCAGGATGGCTCGAACATCTATTGGGTGACCGTCAACGATAGCAATGAGATACTGGTGTCCGGTATTTACCTCTGGCGGGTGCAGATGCCGGAGCGTGGCGACTTCTGGGGGAAGCTGGTCATCATCCGCTAACGGCTTGTCGTCTCGGTAATTGTGTTTATAATAGAATGGGAAAAGTGGAAACCGGATCGCGTCGCCCGCGCATGAGCAAGGCGGGCGATGCGTTGTTATGTCATGAATATTCATTAACTTAGCTAGGGCCAACGAATTGCTTCACGGTCCAGTTTGCGCGATGACACGAATGATCAGGGCTAGATTGCAGGAGGAACCATGAGCGAGAAGCGGGTTTATTTCTTTGGCGGTGGTCGGGCTGACGGCGAGGCGAAGATGAAGAACCTGCTGGGGGGTAAGGGCGCCAACCTGGCGGAAATGACCAACCTGGGCATACCCGTGCCGCCGGGCTTCACCATTACGACTGCCGTCTGTGGTGAGTATCAGATTACAGGCGATTTGCCGTCCGGCCTCGAGGCAGCGGTCACAACAGCTCAGCACCGGGTCGAAGAAATCATGGGCAAGAAGTATGCTGACCCGGCCGACCCGCTTCTCTTCTCTGTCCGTTCTGGCTCCCGCATCTCCATGCCCGGCATGATGGACACGGTTTTGAACCTGGGCCTCAACGACGAGACCGTGAAGGGTCTGATTGCCAAGGGCGGAAGCGAGCGCTTTGCCTATGACAGTTACCGCCGCCTGATCCAGATGTATGGTGACGTGGTTATGGGCGTGGATGCGGAGTTGTTCGAGGATGTCATCGATGAGGTGAAGGAGAAGAAAGACACCCCCAAAGACACCGAACTCACGGCTGAAGATTGGCGAGAGATCATCGCGGCTTTCAAGCTCATCATCGCAAGAGAGACCGGCCGCGAGTTCCCCACCGATCCCTGGGAGCAGCTATGGGGCGGAATTCGCGCCGTCTTCGACAGCTGGAAAGTGCCCCGTGCCAGGGAGTACCGGCGGATCCACAAGATTCCCGAGGACTGGGGCACAGCCGTGAATGTCCAGACCATGGTCTTCGGCAACCTGGGTGACAGCTCCGCTACCGGTGTTGCCTTCACCCGGGATCCCTCCAATGGTGAGAATCGATTCTACGGGGAGTTCCTGGTCAACGCGCAAGGCGAGGACGTGGTCGCTGGGATCCGCACACCCCAGCAGATCAACATCACCGGGCGCGACAACTTGCCCGAAGGCAATGAGGCCAAGGAGTTGCCGACCCTCGAGGAGGTCATGCCCGAAGTCTACCGAGAGCTCGAGAGGATCCGCACCGATATTGAAGTCCATTACAAGAACATGCAGGATATCGAGTTCACCATCCAGGAGGGACGCCTCTGGATGCTGCAGACGCGCGCCGGCAAGCGCACCGGCGCGGCTGCCGTCCGCATTGCCATCGAGATGCAGCAGGAGGAGCTGATCACAGAGGACGACGCGATCATGCTGGTAGAGCCGGACCAGATCGACCAACTGCTCCACGACCAGGTGGACACCGGCGCCGACCTGACCGTCATGGGGAGGGGACTGCCCGCGTCGCCCGGTGCGGCCCAAGGTGAAATAGTCTTCTCCGCGGAAGGCGCTGTCGCAGTCGGGGCCGAGGGGAGGCCGGTGATCCTGGTGCGGCGGGAGACCAGCCCGGAGGACATCGCCGGCATGAATGCCGCCCAGGGTATCCTGACCTCGCGGGGTGGCATGACGAGCCATGCCGCCGTGGTGGCACGGGGCATGGGCAAGCCGTGTGTGGCGGGCTGTAGCGAGCTGTTCGTGGACTACCGCAACCAGGAGATGACCATCGGAGGTCGGACCTTCAAGGCCGGCGACGCCCTCACCATCAACGGCAGTGACGGCTCAGTCATCGCCGGCAC
>CBDURX010000106.1:0-6618 GCA_965369485.1 uncultured bacterium
AGCTCGGCCGGCGGCGCGCTGCGCGAGGTGTGGTAGGCCAGGTACTTGGTGATCCGGAAGGGAATTCCGGGCTTGGCGTCGATCGAGAAGACGATCTTGCCGTCGTCGTCGTTGCACTGGCTCTCCTGCGTGAATGGACACTCCGTCTCGACGGTGTGGTCGACACCGCAAGCCAGGGTCATCCCGCTGCACTTGGTGGCGTGCCCCAGCAGGATGCGCAGGTCGTCCAGGGATGCGTGGCGAGGCAGCAGTATCTTCCCCTGGAAACTCCGCGGCCGGCGTGGGTCGTCGTTGTCGAACTCGTACGTGTCCTCGTTCACGATCTTCGAGGAGATGACCACCGGTGCCGCCGCGTTCAAGAGTGTCACCTCGTAGGAGATGGCGGCCAGGTGGCGGTGCTGGAACGAGACGAGACGCCGCGACTTGATGGAAACGCGCTTGCCCGCCGGCGTCTCCCAGAGAATGTCCCGATCCAGGGTGCCACAGCGCATGTCGAGACTGCGTTCGAAGTGCACCAGGGTGGCGGTGGGCAGAAAGAACGGCTCGTCGTCCACATACAGCTTGATGACCTTGCCGTCGATCACATTCACGATTGTCTGGCCCGTCTGGGCGAAACCGTAGGCCTCCTCGCCGTAAACGATGGGCCACGACTCGTAGAACCCGTTCACGAAGGTGCCGTTCTCGTGGACGGGCCGGCCCTCCTCGCAACAACCCCGCATTCCCAGGTAGCCGTTGGCGGTGGCGAAAATCGTCTCGTTCTGGGCCAGGAGACGCGGATAGAACTGCTTTTCCACGATCCGCCACTCGTCGGCGGGATACACATACTGGGGACGATCATGGCGTTCGCGTTGGAGCATCTCTTCATGACCTCGTGGATTCGCATATCATGTGATCAGCTCGCCCAGATCAGCCACCACGACATGGGCTCCGTTCTGCTCGAGAGCGTCGGCGTTTCCCTCGCGATCCACGCCGATAACCAGCCCGAAGTTGCCGGCGCGGCCAGCCTGGACTCCGGATATGGCGTCCTCCACGACCACGGCCCGCCCGGGCACCACACCCAGCCGCCGTGCGGCCGCCAGGAAGGTGTCGGGGGCCGGCTTGCCCGGCAGGTTATCGCGGGCGGCCACGTTCCCATCCACTTTCACTTCGAACAGATCGGTGATCCCGGCCGCTGCGAGGACCGCCTCGCCGTTACGGCTCGAGGTCACCACCGCAGTCTTGATCCCTTCGTCCCGCAGCCGGTGTACCAGGGCCACCGAGCCCTCGTACACCTCAACGCCGTCTTTGGCTAGCAACTCGTTGACCAGCAAGTTTTTACGATGGCCCAGACCGTAAACCGAGTCGTGCGCGGGCGGGTCTTCCAGCTGCCCCTCCGGGAGGTTTATCCCCCGCGAGTGCAGAAAATCGCGCACGCCGTCGAACCTGGGCTTGCCATCCACATACCGCTTGTAGTCGGTGTCGATTGCGAAGGGTTGGAACGGCTCGCCGACGGCGTCGGCCCGTCCCTGGAGGAATTCGTCGAACATCCGTTTCCAGCTGGCAGAGTGGATCTTGACCGTGGCGGTCAAGACACCGTCCAGATCAAAGAGTACGGCGTCGTATCGAGCGGCGGTTATGGGCAGTAGTGGATGGCTCACCGGCACGTCCTCCTGACCTGATCTGGATCCGAGGGGAATCTCCGGGCAGTTGGTTCCCCATTCCACCCATACTAGAACCGGTTGCTCTCCTGGCGCAACGTCTAGCGCAATGTCTCGAACAGATTGCTGTAATCGTCCGTCCAGACCCTGCCGGGTTTCACCAGCAGCTGGGCACCGCTCTCCACGCGCAGCTCCCCCGAGGCAATGAACGGCCGGGCAAGCTCGTACAGTTGCTCGGCAAAGGGGAGGCTGCGGTAGAGGACCGCCCATTCCGCGCGGTTGCTGATGTCGCAGTCCAGATCCGGCATCTCCATGAAGTCCCGGCGGCGGTTCGTCATCACCAAACTCTCGAAGTCCTGGGTCGTGGCCAGGCGGTGGACTACCGCGTGCAGGTCGAACTGCTTGTTGGAGATGTGCACGGCGAGCACGCCATCCGGTTTCAGGTGATGGGCATAAAGTGCGAACGCCTCGCGGGTCAGCAGATGCAATGGTATGGCGCCGCTGTTGAATGCATCCAGGACCAGGATGTCGAAGGCGTGGCCGGCCGTGTCCGCCGCCAACTCCCGTGCCAGCTGCAGGCGTGCGTCTCCCAGGACAATGGCCACCTCCGCCTGGCAGTCGGCGAGGTAGGTAAACCGGAGGCCGGGGTCGCCGGGGTCGAACCGCTTCCAGGCCAGCTCGATGACGGCGGGATTGATCTCGTAGAAACGATAAGCATCGCCTGGGCGTCCGTAGGCAGCCAGACTTCCGATGCCGAGCCCCACCACGCCGACCCGCATGGGCGTGTCTCGACCCAGGGAGGCGCCGTATGCGGTGATCGGCAACCCCACGCCGGTGAACGGACTGAAATAAGTGCCCGGTAAATGCTGATAGGTACCTTGCAGGTACTGGGCGCCGTGCTTCGTGACGCCGTGGCGCATGACCAACCGCCGGTAATTGGGCAGCTCCGGGTCGTGCAGGGTGACGCTGACACTGCCGAAGAAATTGCGGCGCCAGAAGAGGGCACCTGCCGTCAGGCTCTGAGCCTGGTACCAGAGCATGGTGGCCAGGCCGAACCAGGCGGCCACCATGACCGCCCACGTCCACCGAGGCCGACCGCGGTACAGGAGGGATGCAACGTCTCGGTAGAAGGTGACGAGCAGCAGGAAGCCCACCGCGACCATGCCGATGTACAGCTCTTGCGCCGGACCGAGCGCCGCAGGCGCGATCACACCCACAAACACGCCGCCGGCGGCGCCACCGGCGGCGATGCCCAGGTAGAAACGGGTGAGCCGATCGGGTGCAGGCCGCAGCCGGTACAACTCACCGTGGCAGACGAGATTGATCACCAACAGAGCCGCCGAGAAGACGAGGAGTTGCTGCAAAGGCGAGAAGGCGACGCGTACACGCCCATCCGCGCCGATGTGCCCTGGTATCACCAGGTAGAGGGCCACGCAGGCCGCCGCCAGGGCAATCACCATGACACGGCGCCGGTACCAGCGCGTGCTGCCAAAAGCAATGACGAACGACAGCAGGTAGATCGCCAACGGCATGACCCAGAGGAAAGGCATTGTCACGATATTCTGGCAGAGCTGCAGGCTGACCGCCATCATCACGGTGACCCCCACCGCGGCCCACCCCATCCAGAGCAGGACAGTGATCCGGCTTTCTGGCTGCGTGGCCGGTTCCGTGGCAGGCTCCGCAGTTTGCTTCCCCTTGCCCGCGGCCCCCCTGGGCATATCCCGTGTTGTCGCCGCACCACGGCTGCTCCTGGCCGCCAGCCAGGTACAGACCGTAACCAGACAGACCACGACCACGAAGACGGCCGACCAAACCCAGGCTTGCTCACGTCCAGTGAAAACGCGCTCGACGAGGAAGGGGTAGCTGAGCAGGGCCAAGAGGGAACCGGCATTGGACGTTGCGTAGAGACGGTAAGGACTTTGCCCCGGCCGGAGGCGTGCGAACCAGACCTGTAACAGCGGCCCCGTGCCGGCGAGAGCGAGGTAGGGCAGCCCCACCGTCACGGTTAGCATCAATACGATCGCCAGGATCGGGCTGTCTCCACCCACCGGTTGCCAGCGCTCGGCAGGGATGATGGGCAACACTGCTACGGCCACGACCAGGAGTCCGGCGTGCAGGATTCCCTGCCCGCGGCTCCCCAAATGCTGCGTACTGAAATGAGCGTAACCGTAGCCGCCCAGCAGCAGGATCTGGAAAAAAAGCAGACATGTGGTCCAGACCGCAGGTGTCCCGCCATACCAGGGCAGGATGTACTTGCCCAGCAACGGTTGGACCGCAAACAGCAGGAAACTGCTTGCAAAAATGGTGAGGGCGTAGAGCCGGCGCACTACCACAACCGCCGCGTTCGTTCTCGAGTTGTGCGAGGAACTGATGCGCGCATCCTACCACGAGTTCAAACCCGGCTAATACCTGAATGATCCGGGTCAGTGCTTGGTCAGGAGATTCCGATGTCTCCGGAGCGCGAGGTTGCTCGGATCGAGGGAGATGGCGGCGTTCAGGGCGGCCATGCCTTCATCCTTCAGCCCCGCATCCAGGCAGATGAACGCCACCAGCGACCAGAAAGTGGGTTCCTGGATGCTAGGCGGACCCTTCTGCAGTGACAAGGCCAGCAGTTGCGCTCGCCGGGTGTCACCCACGGCACGGTCTGCTTCCAGCAGCAACGTCTGGTCGGTGACGGAAGAGCTCCTGCCCCAGAACGGCAACAATATCTCGCGGGCTTCCTGAGGACGCCCGGCGCGGATGTAAGCCTGGGCCAGCATCTGGCGGGTTTCCCGCGACGGCTGCTCGGCGTATCTCTCTTCCAGCCTGGCGACTTTCTCGGCCGAGGGCGCATAAGACTCGGCCTTGACGGGCTGAGGATGGCCGGACTGGATCGTGATCAGCCCATTCTCCAGGCTGCGGGTGTCTTGTCGCCCGAGCCGGGAAGAGGAAACCCCAGCCAGCATGCGCGCCGTCGCTTCTGCGGTTTCCACCTCGAATTCGACCTCCTCACCGGGGCCATTTTGCAGGAGCTGGTCCGCCATCCCGATACCGGGCCGCAGCATGATAGCCATCTGCAGGTCGCGGTGAGCGGCCTCGAAGTCGTTCTCCCTGTAGTAAAGAAGGCCGCGGTTGTACCAGGTGGCAGCCGACTCGGGTTCCAGGATGATGCTCCGGTCGAAGGCGGCGAGGGCGCCGGAGCGGTTACCACTCTTCACCCGCACTACGCCCAGGGTATTCCAGGTGGTCGCTCGTTCCGGCTCGAGATGTGACGCACGCTCCAGGAAGACGGTGGCCTCCTGGTACCGCTCCAGGTTTACCCCGGCCAGTCCCGCCAGCAGGTATAGCTGGGCGTCGTGTTGGTTTTCCTGGGCCATTTCCACCATGGCGGTCCGCAGAGACACCAGGGCGCCGGCGTAATCCGCACGCGAGAACAGAAACTGGCCCCTCAAAGCCAGGGACTCGGTGGGCCGGATCATCCGCCGCCGGCAGACGTCCATGGCATCGAGGGCGTACCGGGCCAACTGCTCCCTCCGGAGAGGATCTTTTTCCAGCTCGGACTCGAGGGCCGTGATGCCCGCGTAGGAGAAGAGGCTACCCGCCACGTACATGCTTCTATGGGTCCGGAAATAATCGAGGCCGATGTCGGTTTGACTGAAGAGGGGGGGGTACCCGCGAATGCCTTCGAGAGGATAGTAGAGCATGTAGGGCAGCCAGGCGGCGGCCAGACCGTACATGCTCGCGGTCTCAGGCTTGTCGTTCAACTCGTAGATCAGCCCGACGTCGTTCCAGTACCGGCACGCGTGGGGCAGCTCCCGCGTCGGATTGGCTCCCTTGATCTGGTGGTACGCCAGCTCGTAATCGCCGGTGGCTAGGTAGGCCATGGCCTCGATCCAGCGCTCGGCGAAGTTGGAGGTCATGGTATAGGCGGCGCGTTTGTTCATGGTGGAGTAGAGGGTCCGCTTGCGCGTCCTGATTTCACCGAGATTCTGGGCAACCTTGCAGGCCGCGGAGAACCGGCCCAGGCCGGCCAGGGCCAGGCCCTCCACTAGCTGTGTCTCTTGGAGATCTGCTCCCAATTCCCGCGCCTCGAAGGCCATGGCCAGGCTCTCTTCGTACAGACCCAGGTCCCGGCACAGCCAGGCATAGTCCAGAGTCAGGCGTTGACGGAACTCGGTGCACGGCTCCAAAGGACGGTGTTCCAGGGCAGAGAAGGCCGCCTTCAGGCAGCGGAGGCTGCGATGCCCGTCTCCCACGATGCGTGTGAAGAAGGCCAGGTCGTACCAGGCCTCGGCGGACGCAGGGTCCAGGCCGGTGGCGTTGATAAGGGCAGCGATACAATCGGTTACGCTCCTGTTGTTGAAGTTGTTGTAGGCGATGGCGCCGCCGGTTTCCTCAATGTCCAGGCGGCTGAGGATCAACCGGTAGAAGCGAGCCACGCGCTCGCGCTTCTTTATGGCCTCGCCGGTGCGAAACTCCCGCTCGGTTGCGGGCAGGGCCAGGAAGGCGACAAGCCCGAGGGAGTCCATCTTCACATCGTAGGTGAGGGCCTTGGCATACTTACCACCCGGCTCGTGGGGCAAGGGCGGTGGAAACTTGAGGTAGGCATAGGCCATGTTCATGTGGTCGATGTAGGAGTCCATTTCCTCCCAATCGACGAATTCACAGCCTGTCGTCGGTCCGGTGTCGGCGGGCTGCTGGGCGAGGGATTGATAAGGCGGATGCCATGCAATGGTAAAGGTGAGCAGCAGGAAAGTGACGCCAACAAAACGAGATATCATAACCGGCCTCCAGGACTGTTCCACGGTCGCGAAGCAGTGTGGTGGGGATAAGTTAATGAATATACAGGAAAATGTAGGTTGTGCCTTCGAAATTGCATCTGGCCTGAGATCTGCCCCCTTCCAGGGCATGGCTACCTTGCATCCACACCACTGCAGCTGGCGACCGCCCTTCTGTCCCAACCCTAACTGCAAGTACCACAAAGGAAACACCCCACACTGGC
>CBDURX010000107.1:0-6592 GCA_965369485.1 uncultured bacterium
CCGCGTCCTGGGGATTGGATTTCAGTCCGGATGGTGCCTGGCTCGCGGTTGGTCAGGACGACGGTGAGGTGCAACTGTGGTTTGCGGGTGGCACCCGGAAGCGTCCTCTCCTTGGTCATAATAACTACGTCCAGATCTGCCGTTTCGATCCGAACTCAAAGTACCTCGCCACCTGCTCGCCCATAGAGGGCACGCTTTGCGTCTGGTCATTGCCGAACAGGGATCTCGTTTTCGAGACCGACGGCGTGCAGGCGTTCCGCTGGAGCCAGGATGGCCACCACATCTTCACCTACAACGAGGGTGAGTGGCAATCCTGGACACTGGACGGCTGGCGGTCTGCACCCCTTGGCCGCGCGGGAGGTCTGGGCAAGCTCGGCTGGCCTGTCTTTGCCACCGTCGATGTCAGCGGGACCTGGTCCGCGGATTGCCGGGATGCGGAGTTGTACCTGGTGCCACTCGGTCAGCAGGCCAGGGGAACAGCGCGTTACCTGGGCAGCCACACGGGCATGATCGAACTGGCCGCCTTCGATGAGATTGGCAAGCAGATCGCCTCCATTGACGTGGGTGGCGAGGTACGGGTGTGGCCGTTTGCCAATGCCTCGGCCGATCCAAAGCATCTCACAGGACAGCATCTGGACGTGGTATCCATGCGTTTCCTTGCGTCGGGACGGTATCTGGCCACCACCGGTGGTGATTTCACGGCCCGGTTATGGGATCTGACAGGCCTTACCCGCGCTGATCCTCTCGTCCTGCGTCAGCGTGGACAGCTGAATCAACTGGCCCTGCACCCCAACGGTAACTGGGCCACGATCGCCAGCCGCATGCTCACCTTCTGGCCTTTGACCCGGCACTACCCATTGATCCTGCGGGGGCACAGCGTGCGCGTCATCGGCCTCCACTTCACACCGGACGGCTCCTGGCTGGCATCGGCTTCCGTGGACGGTACTGTGCGTCTCTGGTCGTTGAGTAACGGAGAGCTCCCAGGTTGCCGTGTTCTGGGAGAAACGGATGCCGATATGTACTGTATGGCTGGCGAACCCACCGGCAATCGCTTACTCGCGGGTACGGTCAGTGGTTCGATCTGGAGCGTGACGTTACCGAACGGTACCTTGGAGCAAATTGTACCTCCCATCAATAACAGGTTGGTTGGTTGCGTGGCCCTGGCACCCGGCGGTCGCCTGGCCGCTACCTCGTGTGAATGGTACAATGACAATCAGAGTACGATCCGGGTCTGGGATCTCGAGACCGGGCAACAGAACTCACTGGATGTGGCCGCTGGCAAGAAGGTCCGAGACCTTCGGTTCCTACCCGACGGCCGCCTGCTTGTCGGGGGAGACAGCGGTCTGCGCGTTTGGGATCACATGAAGAGTGAGTATGACGTGCTGCGTGACAGCACTGTCTGGCAGGTGAGTGTCAGCAAGAACGGACAGCGGGTTCTCTCCACGGGTTTATCCGGGGGGGTCCAGATTCACGCACTAGCCGGTGATCAGTCCGCAGAACTGTCAAGAGAGCAGTCAAGTGACCAGCCCCTTGAACAGGCATTTGACCTGACACCTGGCCAAACATTCGAACTTACGGCTCATGGCAATTTCTACTTCGGTGAAATCAGTCCCGACGGCACAGTCGTTGTCACCGGCGCGAGCACCTCGGGCGAACTGCGTGTGGGGCCGGTTACGGGGGAAGAACCTCACCTGTTGATCCGCCACGCGGGGGGCATCAGTGCCGTGGCCATCGATCCGGTGGGGCGCTGGGTTGCCTCGGGGGGCGACGACGGCACGATTCGCCTGTGGCCGATTCCCAGCGGCAAGCCGTTCCACACCCTGCCCAGGGATATCTTCCTGGCGCGACTGAAAGCCTTGACCAATCTTCGGGTCGAACCAGATGACACCCGCGAGTCTGGCTACCGTCTCGATTTCGGCGGAAAATTCCCTGGTTGGGACGATGCGCCCACCTGGTGAGAAGAGACAACGTGCTGCGAGCAGCGATCCCACGATTCCTCCCAGCTGTTTCGATTGAGCACCCAGCACCGCTGAATCCGAGTCTCGGGGAACACCTTCGCCAGTGCCATCCTGAGTACCCACCGTTTTCGTGGCGCCATCCTAATCAACCCGCTCAACCAGCAATTGCACAACCTTATGAAGCTCACGACATGAATGATGCAAATCGTACGACTTATGCGTCACGTGACTCAGTTCTGGTGTGATTTATCAAATATTTGGCACCGATACTGCAAATATCAACATGATATGATGAGGTGAATGGGTACCCTCTTCCCCTAACCAATTCCATCCCGAAAACACGCTGTCTGTGCACCGGCGGTACCCAAGAGTGCATGCTGACGAGTGCCGCCGCGGTCGGTCTCTGCGGTTACCGGTTGCGGAGAGAGGCGAGAGTATTGTATCAACCAGGAGACAGGGTAAGAGTGGTTTTGACCGGGGAACCAGCCTGAGAATCGTGCTGGAGAACCAGACCCCAAACACCAGGTACGGTGCCGGACAGGCACAACAGCACCCGAGGATGCACCATGGGACGGCAGACTTCCGAACCCGCCGGGGAGAATTTACACTGGCGGAAGGGTCTGTGCGGCATCTGCCCGGCCGGCTGCTGGGTTGAGATCGGCCTCACGGACGGCAAGCTGGTTGACATCCGCGCCGACACCAGCGGTCCCCTGGGCATGATTTGTCGCCGCGGTCAGCACGCCCCGGAGATCGTGTACTCCGAGCACCGGCTCGCCTATCCCCTGAGGCGGGTCGGGCCCAAGGGCAGACACGAGTTCGAACGGATCAGTTGGGATCAGGCCTACGGGGTGATCGTCGAGAATCTACTGCGCATCAAGCAGGAATCCGGCCCCGAAGCCGTGGCCGTGTACACCGGCCGGGGCGCCTTCGAGCTGTCCCTCTGCGACATGTACCAGCCGCGGGGTGTGGCCGTCTCCTCTGCATCCAACATCCTGTTCCCCTTCGGCTCTCCCAATACCATGGGGGTGGGGGCGCTCTGTTATGTCTCCTTCGCCATGATCGCGCCCCATGTGACCATGGGCCGGATGCTGGTCAACATGTTCGCCGACATCGAAAACGCCGAACTGCTGGTCGTGTGGGGTACGAATCCCGCCACCGACTCGCCGCCGTTGGACATGCAACGCCTCGAGGCGGCGGCAGAGCGGGGCGCGGACATCGTCGTCATCGACCCGCGGCGGACGGAGACGGCAATGCGCACGTCCGCCCAGTGGATACCCATCCGGCCCGGGAGTGACAGCGCCCTGGCCTTGAGCATGATCGAGGTCATGATCGACGAGGAGCTGTACGACGAGGAGTTCGCTCATGACTGGTGCCACGGTTTCGAGGAGCTGAAGGGATATGTCCAGCACTTTCGACCCGAGAACGTCGCGACCATCACCGGCGTCCCAGCCGCTACGATACGTGACCTGGCGCGGCGGATCAGCCGTGCCGCTGGGGCCTGTCCGGTCATGTACACCGGTCTCGAGTACTCCAACAGCGGCGTCCAGGGCATCCGCGCGGTATTGACCTTGTTCGCCCTAGCTGGCCAGCTCGATGTCCCGGGGGGCATCGGACTCGCTACCCTGGACAGCCACTTTCCCATCAATCGGTCGTGTAACGTCGCCAGTCCCGCTTTGGATCGGGCAGTGGGGCGCGATCGTTTCCCGATCTACAGCCACTATCGCGGCGAATCTCACGCCAGCGCGCTGGTGACCTCAGTTCTCGCAGGAGATCCCTACCGGATCCGCGGGCTCATCGTCCACGGGGGCTCGATTCTTACCTCCTGGCCTCAGACCAGTGTGTGGCGCGAGACCCTGAAGAAACTGGACTTTGTCGTGTGCATCGACCGGCAACTGACGGCGGACGCTGCTTGGGCGGATATCGTCCTGCCGGCCACGACCATGTTCGAGATCGATTCGTACATGGTGTACGGACCCATCTTCCGCCTGCGGGAGAAGATCATCGAACCGGTGGGAGAGGCGCGCAACGATTACCTGATAATGGCCGAGCTGGCCCGACGTCTCGGCTACGGGGAACGGTTCCCCCAGACCGAGGAACAGATGATCCGCTTCGCCCTGGAGGGATCGGGCTATACCGTGGAAGAGATCAGGAATGCAGGTGGCTGGGTGAAGATCCCGACTCCCATGCTGGAGTACAAGAAGTGGGAGAAAGGTGGATTACGCACCGACGGTAAGACTGGTTTCGATACCCCTACCGGGAAATTCGAGATCTCCTCCACCATCCTCGCTGACTACGGTTACGAGCCGTTACCGCAGTACGTCGAGCCGAGGGAGGGGCCGCTGGGCAGTCCCCACCTGGCGCAGAAATTTCCTCTTGTGTTCAACTCGGGCGCTCGCACACACACCGATTTTCGCTCCCAGCACCACGGTGTCCCAGGGCTCTTGGCCGACAACCCCGAGCCTGTCGTGGAGATGAATGCGGAGGATGCCGAGGCGAGGAATATTCGCCCTGGCGATCTCGTCGCGGTCAGGACGCCGCGGGGAGCGGTGACTTTCCGAGCTCGGGTGACAGAGGACATAGTCGTTGGCGCCGTCGAGTGTAACATGGGCGGCGGCACTCCAGTGGGACCCGAGGCCTGGCGCGAGTCCAACGTGAACGAGCTGACGGACATCGACAATTACGATGAGATCTCGGGTTTTCCGGTGTACAAGGCGCTTCTCTGCGAGGTGGTGAAGGTTGCGGAGGGGACGGAGGAGACGCGGCGTGCCGCATCGGCGCAAGCGGGGTGCGGACCAACTGTAACGCTCGCCGCCCCGAACGTTGCACCCTCGACCGGCGCGGCAGCGACCGCCGCCTCCGCACCATCACGGCGTATCTATCTCGACAACAACTCCACAACGACGGTGGCAGCTGCCGTGGCCGAGGCCATGACTCCATATCTGACTTCCCAACACGGCAATCCCTCCAGCATTCACGGTGTCGGCCGTGTTGCTCGCGAAGCGGTGGAGAAGGCGAGGCGTCGGGTGGCTAAGCTCATCAACGCACGTCCGCGGCGCATGGTCTTCACCGGCGGGGGTACAGAGTCGGACAACCTGGCCATCAAGGGCACGATCTTCGCCCGCCGGTCCCGCGGACGTCACATCGTCACCTCTCGCATCGAGCATCCAGCCGTTCTCGGCGCCTGTTCGTTCCTCGAGGAGATGGGATACGAGACGACCTATCTGCCGGTGGACGCGGACGGCCTCGTGGATCCCAAGGATCTCGCGACCGCTCTCACCGACGAGACGGTTCTCGTGTCTATCATGATGGCGAACAACGAGGTGGGGACGATCCAGCCCATAGTGGAGCTGGCCGCCATCGCTCACGAGCATGGTTCCGTGTTTCACACCGATGCCGTACAGGCAGCCGGGAAGATAGAGGTGGACGTGGAAGCTCTGGGGGTGGATCTCCTCAGCCTTTCGGCACACAAGTTCCACGGCCCGAAGGGGGTGGGGGCTTTGTACGTGCGCAAAGGATTCGATCTCGAACCGCTGGTCCACGGGGGGAAGCAGGAACACCAGCTGAGGGCCGGGACCGAGAACGTGCCTGCAATCGTGGGCATGGGTAAGGCGGCCGAGCTGGCGCAGTATGATATCCGGAACAGTGAAGGCATGCGGCGATTGCGGGACAAACTGGAGACGGGGATCCGAAAACTGATTCCCGCAGCGCGGCTGAACGGTCATCCTATGCAGCGATTGCCTAACACTCTGAACCTCACCCTGCCCGACCTGCGCGGCGAATCCCTCGTCGTGGCGCTTGATCAGAGGGGCATCTCGCTCTCCTCGGGTTCGGCCTGCAAGTCCGGATCGCCCGAGCCGACACATGTGCTGATCGCCATGCAGAGGAGCGATGAGGATGCTCACTGCTCGGTACGGTTCACACTGTCCCGGGAGACTGCAGAGCAAGACATCGAAGACACGGTGGCGGCACTGGCCGAGGTGTTGCAAGATATGGAGACGACCATCCGATTTCTGCCCTGCAAGTAGCCAATCCAGGTTGCAAATCGGTCCTTACTCTTTCCAAGTCTGGTCGGCTGTATTAGATTGACCCGGCGACCTCGACGCTATTCGTCATTTCATCCTGGAGGGGACCATGAAGCGAATCCTTCTGACCGTTTGTGCATTAGTCGTGCTCGGGGGCATGATTATGCCTGTCACGACCACTGCTCAAACTTCGACGAAATCCAAGTATGAATTCGAGATGTACCACATCGCCCTGATGAAGAAAGGTCCGAACTGGAAGTCCCAGAATACGGAAGAAGGCATGGAAGTCAGGATGAATGTCATCGCTGGTCTGCAGAAGGCAAGCGAGGAAGGCATACTGGTCAGCGCAGGCCTGGTCAACGATGCCAGCTATGTGGAGTTCATCTTGATCTTGCGGATCGAGACCCTCAACGAGACCCAGGCACTTCTCAACAATGCACCCCACATAAAGGATGGATTCTTCAAGGCGGAAATCTATTCCTGGTTCGCACCCAAGGGGTTGGAGCCAGGTCCGCCACGGGAAAAATAAGCACTGGCGTAATTGCCACGGGAATGGTCGCAGCGCCTGAAAAAGCCGCGCGGGTTGTAACTCGCGCGGCGCTTTAAAGTGAC
>CBDURX010000108.1:0-6557 GCA_965369485.1 uncultured bacterium
CATGGCCTGGGTCCAGTGCTCATCCCTCGTCTTCGGGTCAAACAGTGTCACCAAGCTGGTCATTCCCGAGACCTGGCGTCGAGCGTAGCGGATATCGGCGAGCTGCCCCTGCAAAGCAAGATCCGTAGCTACGGCCGTCAGGCGATCGGGCTGCTTGCGATGCAACGAGTCCCAACGCGCGGCGATCTTCTGCTCGTCCAGACCGCTGAGATCGCGCCACAACGCCCCACTCTCGATAGCATAGTAAGCTAGCTGCAGACGCCGCATTTCCAGTTCCAAGACGGCACCCGCCTGCTCGAGCGACTTCAGACGGTCCGCTTCACGACTGGGTTTGCTGGTGTGGTGAATACCCTGGGCCACCAGGTCGACGAAAAGGTACCCTTGCTGACTCAAGTCTTCCGCCGCGCCGACCTTCAACACCGCCAGGGCCTTGGCGGTGGCCTTCTCCTGTTTGGGCCCCGGTTGACCAGGATCAGCCTGGAGATAGTGCCCGAGTTCACTGTCGTACAGGGCGCCGACGTCGGTGACGCCGAGCAAGGTGGGGCCGGTCTTCCGTTGCTCCTCGCGGGTGAACATGCCGCTCACCTTGTCCCAGTTGTCCAGGCTCAACCAGTAAGCGGCCCCGACCGCCACCAGCAGGAAGGTGAAGATGGCCATGACCCAGCCGGGAACCTTGCGACCGCTGCGGCGCCGAACGGGTCGACGCCGGACAGTGGCCCGCCTCGCGGGGCGTTTCCGCACCGGGCTGGCGCGATGCGTCGTGACCACCGCGGCAATCCGATCCGACTTGGCGAGGGACCTCTGAGTGGCGAACGGCACGGATGGCGTGACGGTCGCAGCCAGCGTTTCCGTTATGGCGGGCCGCGGACCATCCGTTTTCCTGACCACATCCATCGGAGGATGCCGACTTATCTTCTCTAGCCCCAACAAGTCACCGGACACGATACATTGGCGAACCGCATCCAGATAGCTGGCCATTTCATTGGAAACAGGCCCGCTCAGGGAAGCCATAAGCAACCTATGCCAATTACGAATCGTATTGCCTGGCCGGTAGATCGTCGCCAGGTTGTACCTGTTGACCTCCGAGGTTGCCAGGGATGCAAACCGTAGTTTGCGCTTTAATTGTAGCGGTAGCGCGCACAATATCAGCGCCAGGTAGCGGTCACTCAATTCGTCATTGATCTCCAGCGGCAGCAAGAGCTTGTTACAAGACAGAATCTGACGTAATGCCTCGTCGATCAGGTCGGCGTCGCTCTCCGACGGCAAGGGTGAGACGAGGGGGGCAAGGGATGTCGGCTTGATCTCGCGGCGCTCCAGAATCAAACCAGGCTTCCACTGCTTCAGGTAGATGTCCTCCAGCGCCAGCCCGTACGGATTGCAGTTGAAGGTATTGTAATCAGTCTCCGAGATGACAGCTGCATGGAAAATCGGCAGCGGTTCCGCGGAGACCTGCACCACGACGAAGAGCTGGCCCGGTATGGACTGCATACGCGCTTCGATAGGAAAGGAGAGCAGCACCGGCCGGAAATTTTTGTCCTGGGGCACCCCACCCCACCCCTCACACAACCGGACGATTTCCGCTGCGCAATTCTTACTCAATCCCGGTGACCGCGCTAGTACGTAACGGCCGGGCTGGCCGGTTTCCGGGTTGGCACCGTAGATGAGTTGCTCGATGACCACTATGGCTATCCACCTGCGTTCGGGCGTACTGCGTTGTGGCTGCTGATCTTGAGGCACCTTTAGCTATCGGCAGATATGGGAGGTGAATTGACCGTAAAATGCGGACGTTACAGGAAGGGGCGCAAAGGAGTATTCCCTTGCGATTCTTGCGGTTTCAGGATCAGTCGTCCCGGTCTTGCGCGGCCTGCTTGTCCAATCCCTCTGCGACCAAGGCGACCTTATCCACGTTGGCGCTGACAAGAGCCGCCGGATGCTCTTCCACGAACATCCGCTCCGGCATCTTACCGTTGAGCCAGGACGGATTCATGGGATAGACGCGTGGATTGAACACGGTCGCGTACATGTGCCAGATCAAGATGGCCAGAAACGCCAACCACGCTTCGTAGTAATGGATCACCAGGATGACATCGAGCATACCCTTGGGGAACCATATTACAGCCAGGTTTTCGAACCAGAGGAATAGACCAGTGATCCCCATCACGGCTGTGCCCCATACGAGCGCCCAGTACTCCGCCTTCTCCACGTAGGAAAAACGCCCCATGTGGGGGTGTTTGTCCGTCCGGCCAAGGTTGTACTTCATCATCTGGAAGAACTGCTGGAAATCCTGCTTGGTCGGCAGCATGTCATTCAGGAAGACCTTCCCCCGCGACGTCAGCATGAACAGGACGTGCCACACACTCCCCAGCAGAAGGACGATTCCGGCAACCCGGTGGATTATTCCCCGCACCTCGTAGCCACCCTCGCGGCCGAACAGGAAGGTGCTCCACCACGCATCGTAGAAACGTAGCGAAAAACCGGTCACGACGAGGACGGTGAAGGAGACCGCCAGGACCGTGTGCTGGATCACCTCGTCCGGGTCCATGCGTCGCACTTGCTTTTCGTTCATCACGTTGCGGATCTGGCGGAACAGATCGATCAGCCAGTGCAGAACCATGCCTCCGATCACCACCACGATCAGGAAGATGTACACGATCTTGACAATGCGCGGCCAGCCCGTTCTGGACATCGTGGCCGTCGCGTGGATGGGTGTCCGGGCGATGACGGGCGAGATACCCGGATGGCACTTGCCACAAGTGGCCGGCACGTTCTGCGGGTTGATGGACGAGGTCGCATCGCTGGCCGGCAGGATCCGGTGGGCCCCGTGGCACGAGGCGCAGTTGGCCACCAACTTATCCCCCGCCTTGCTCTTCAAGCCATGGTAGGACTCGATGAACGATTGCAGGCGCCCTGTGGGCAGATCGTATTTCTCGTTCAAGGCAGCCGACTCGTGGCAGGGGGTACAGGTCGCTTCGGCCAGCCGGTAGGAACTGACAGGTGAACGGGGATCATCCGTGGGTAGAATGCCGTGCTCGCCGTGGCAGTGTGTGCAGGTGGGCGAATCCACTTCACCACGCGCCGTCAGCTCGCCGTGAATGCCCTCCCAGTAATCCTGCTCGATGGCTCCGTGACACTTCCCGCAGGTGTGAGGGATGTTGAAGTGGTTGATGGTCGAGCGTGAATCACCCGGAGAAAGGATCATGTGCGCCGTGCCGCCGGTGGAATGGCAATCGTTGCAAGTAGCCGCGGTGTGGATACCGCCCGCCGTGGCGCGACCGTGCACGCTGCGCTGGTAGACCCCGATGGGGTGTTTGAACTTGATGTTGAGGAGAGAAATGAGCTCCTGGTTCTCATGACACTTGCCGCAGGTGTTGGGCAAATTCAGCGGGTGGACCGAAGAATGTTTGTCCGAGATGGCGAATATGCGGTGGCTGTTGTGACAGTCGGAGCAACTGGGCACGTATGCGGATTGACCCACCACGCCACGACCGTGGTGCTTGTAAATCTCCGTGACGTCGTCGTGACACAGGTCGCAATCGGCCGGAGGCAACTCTTCTGCGTGGGGTATGTCCTCGATGGTGGTGTGGCAGTCCATGCAGGCGAAATCGTCATGGACGGTTCCGGCCAGATCGACTGCGGAAACCTCCACGGGATCTCCACCGGAATCCGTGTGGCAATCGGCACAATCGTCATTGGTGAAGGGTTGGGCCAGCAACGGTCCCGTACATAGAAGCAGGATCGAGAGAGAGAGGGGACCGGTGACGGGGGGACGAATCATGATACGGCCATCCTTACCCTTACGGATCACATACGCCAGACCAGTCAAGGTTGGACAAGCTGCGCGTCGCATGACCTCCGCTTCCTGCCAACCGGCTAACAGTTCACCCGCGTTGACAGTTGCGCAACTTATTTATTGAGAAATTAGGTGCCAGCCCCCCAGAATCAAGAAAAAGCTGCCTTTAGTTTTATGGTATAACAACTTATCCCATTGCATCAATAGGATATTTTAGCATGCGGTCATTATCATTGGCAGTCAGGAAATTTCACAAACCAAGCCCATAAATATCCTAGCAAAGTACTGTGATTTATTAAACAGGATAAACTTTATCCGTTATAAACAAATAAGTTATATGATTATTCATTGGACAGGCCATGGTGCGGGTGTTAGATTTTTCACGGAATCAAGAGAAATCGAAACAATTTGTTTAAAACCCAACAGACCGAACAAAGGAGGTGAAACAAACAGGAACAGTCGTGCTGCTCCAGGCAGGAGCTCGTGTCACCGACCGAACGTAGCGGACGCTCGTTCGGACAGCTCCTTTAACCTCCAGCATGGGTGAGGTCCGTTTATGGATGGATCGAGCTACCGCAAATCAGCCTGGTTTCCCTTGGCCCTGATCGTGGGCCTTGCTACCTGCGCTGTCGCTCCCCTCTCAGTCCTCGGCCAGCCGTCTGGCGCTTACGTCGGAATGGAAACCTGTCTCGATTGCCACGAGGACTACGCCGTCAGCTTCGCCCGCAACGCTCACGGCAGATTGTCCGACTACCAGTACCCGGGCCAGGCACGTGATTGCGAAACTTGCCACGGCCCCGGTGCAACCCACGCCGACAGTGGTGAGCCTGCGGACATCGGCCGTTTCACCGTGGACATGGGCGAACCGATCACGGCTTCCTGTCTGACCTGTCACAAGGCAGGCACACTGTTCAACTGGGATATGGGCCCCCACGCCAACAGCGACATCTCCTGCGTGGACTGTCACCAGATGCACGGCGCTGAGGCGAGGCATGCCCTGCTGAGTGACGATGAACCCGGCCTCTGCTTTCCGTGCCACGAGGACACCAAGGCCAAGTTCTACCTGCCCAGCCACCACCCTCTGAAGGAGGGGTTCATGGTCTGTTCCTCCTGCCACGACCAGCACGGCGACACTTGGGCTGGGATCATGGAGGCCGAACGGATGCGGGAGATGTGCCTGACCTGTCACCCTCATTACCAGGGACCCTTCATCTTCGAACACTCGCCCGTCGAGGAGGGATGTGAAATCTGCCACGATCCGCACGGAACCGTGGCCAACAATCTCCTGCGACAGAACGAGCCGTTCCTCTGTCTCCAATGTCATCAGCCCCACTTTCACGCGGGGATCGAGACCATCGAAGGCAGCTATTCGCCGTCGGATGCCGTCATCGAGGACTATCCGCCCTACGATGGGCTGGCGGGCAATTCGCACGCCGACAGCTTCAAGAGGGTCATGATGACCAAGTGCACACAGTGCCATCAAGCCGTCCACGGCACGGATCTGCCCTCCCAGTCCATCCCCGGACAGGGCCGGGCCTTGAACCGGTAACGCTTGCGGCGCAGCCGGCCGGACAGGTATCGGCGGGCTGTTACGAAGCAGACCAGGAAGAGGTGACCATGAGCAAGCTAGGAATCCTGACCTGTGTTGCGGTTCTCGTGGTGGGGCTGGCATCCGTGGGATTGGCCGAGGATGACGACGTGTTCCTCGAAGGATCCACCTCTGTCGGCGGTCACTACTACGATCACAAGGATGCGTTCAGCCGCGTGGGTGAATGGGTCAGTTTCGACAACATCGAAGATGTCTTGCCGGACTACTCCATCGACCTGTTCGGCGGCACGGGCAGCTTGATGTCTCAGATCAAGCTGCTCTACAAAGACCAGGCAACCAACAGCTTCGGTCTGGATCTGAAGACTGACAGCTACATCACCGCCCGGGTCGACTATCGCGCGTTCGTGCACAATTTCGATCACGACCGGATGACGAACCTCCAGGGTCGTGAGCAAATCCGCGACCCGGACGGCAGCAACCCCCGCCCGGGCGGCAAGCAGGTCTACAACACGGACCACGACCCGTTGGGCCGCTACTTCATCCAGTTCGAGCGGTTCGACAGCGACCTGAAGATCGACCTGCCCTTCATGAAGGAAGGAAAGATCTACGGCCGCTACAACGACCAGCGCAAGCACGGCTGGAAACAGGCCATGACCATCGACCACTGCGCGTTCTGCCACGTCGAGAGCAACCGCCGCGAGGTGGACGATCAGGTCAAGACCTGGCGGTCCGGCATCGAGGGAGGTGTGGGTCTTCTGACCTTCAACTACGAGTTCATCGCGTCGGACTACGTCGATCGCACCCAGACCCCCAACCACCACTACGACAGAGCCATGCACCCGGTGCACGGCGACGTGGGACCCCACCCCTCAGGGAACCCCGAGTTTCCGTACGGGGTCGAGTTCAGTTCGCGCCAAGCCTTCTCGGACGTCACGCTGCCCTACAACCGCGGCACGACTTCGGAGAAGCGCGCTCACCACGTGGGTCTGAAGTTCGACCTGCCCAAGCAGAACACTCTACGCGGTGCCTACACCTACACCAAGCGGCAGAACTGGTGGACCGGGACCGAGGGTAAATTCGACGCCTGGGTCGCCAGCTGGATCGCCAAGCCCAACCAGAAGACGCGGCTGAAGGCGCGTTTCCTCGCCTACGAGACCAAGGTGGACAACGTCTTCGTCGACCTACCCCTTTACCGGGAGGGACGCGGGGGTGGCGGCC
>CBDURX010000109.1:0-6538 GCA_965369485.1 uncultured bacterium
TCGGTGCCATGCGCGGCGAAGTCCTGGATGCCGGTTTTTCCAGCATGAGGTCCCACCTTTACCGCGGCCACCTGCAGTACGAACCGTCGCGCCGCTTCCTGGCCTCGGTGGGACGCGTGTGGGTCAACGGGGGCGTCGCCAGCAGTCTTGTGGACGGCGCTCAGGTGCGGTGGCGGGACCGGTACGGCCACCTGGTGGCCATGATGGGGACACGAGGCTATCGCGATCCCCATGGCGACACCATGCACAGCTGGAGCAAGTCGGGCTGGAATCAGTCGGGCATCGTCAGCCTCTTCTACCGGACACCCCAGCTGGGCGGTAAGGTCGGTCTGGGCGGCAGCTGGGCCCGGACCATGTGGGGCGGTGCGGAGGAGAGCGAGCGAGTGGGTTTCCTGGTCGATTGGCGCCCGCAGCAAAGGCTGCGTCTCTTTTACGAGAACCGGTACGAGCTGAACCAGAAGGTGCCGTACTACCAGCAATTGCGTGGAGACTACCACTTCCGGACCGGCATGACGTCTCTGGCAGTGAACCGGCGGGAAGGTTTCGTCCCTGCTTACGAGAGCTCCTACATCTTCCAGCGCTTCCAATCCGAGACCTGGTTCCCCGAGGCCATTGGCCGTACCTTCCACGAGATCCGCGCCCACCTGTTCCTGCGGCCCGAGAGCTGGCGCGGTTGGCGGGTGTCGTTGGATCTGGTCGAACTGTTCCCCGAGAACCAGAGGCGAGGTGATGGCCTGGATGCCTGGGTGGGTAAAGGCGTACTGCGTCTCGGCTACCGGGGCATGCGGGGATACCGCGGGCTGCAGGACGGCATCTACGGCAGTCTGTCCTGGTACGTCAACCCGCGTACGCGCTTGTGGAGTGAACTGAACCGCATCTCCTACCGCTTCGATTACGAGGGCTTGCCCGTGGAAAACAAGACGCGCCACTACACCGTGGCCACCCGCTTTGGTGCGGATTACAGTCTGCCCAACGGCTGGTGGTTCTCCGGCGTACTCGAGGCCCTCGACCATCCCGGTGTCAACTACGACGTTCGGTTCCTCGCACGCATCGTCTACCGCTTCCACCTGGAATCCGGCGCAAAGGAGGTTCAGTGATGAGAAAGCTCCTGGCCATTGTCATCGTTGGCACTGTGGCGTGCGCGATCCAGGTCACACGGGGGGATCTGCTCTTCGACCACGCTCCCCACGCGGAGCAGGACCTGGAGTGCGAGTACTGCCACGCCACGGTAGTCCCGGGTCCGGACTGGGAGGCTCCCATGCCGGACCGGGATGTGTGCCTGGACTGCCACGACGACGATGAGTTGCCGCCCCTGCCAGCGTATCCAGCCACTCACAAGGAGAACTATCGCTACCAGCACCAGTTCGACACCCGCGCCGACGGCGGCGACTGCGTTCTCTGCCATCGTAACTCGGAAAAGTGCACTGTCTGCCACCACGGCGAAAACGTGGACTTCATCGTCCACGACCGCAACTGGGCCTTCCACCATCCCCTGACCTTCTACAAGGGTACCGAGGAGTGCACTGTCTGCCACGAGCCGCGCGGGTTCTGCCAGGACTGCCACCTGGAGTATGGCGTCCGGCCCGGCAACCACTTCTACACGCAGTGGCCCAGCCCCGCCTTCCACGGCGAAGAGGCCAAGATCGACTTGACGACCTGCATCCAGTGCCACGACGGACCCGACCCGGTGTGCACGGATTGCCACGGTTCCTTGGAGTAGCAGGGAGGGGTGACCCTCTGTTGCAAGGGACGCGGCGGCCCTCGACTGTGATGCGGTGACGCTGCACGGCGGACGCCGTAATGTGCTCTTGACCCACCAGCCACCTGCGCACTAGCCTACAGGCATGGCTGAAAACCGTGCCGATCCTCAGCGCCGTGCCACCTTCGTCCTCAGCGAGGCGGAGAAGCGGTTGCTCGTCTGGATCGCCGAGCGGTTGCCTCGCAACCTGCTGCCCGACCATCTGACCCTGATCGGAATCTTCGGGTCCGTGCTGATCACCGTCTCCTTCATCCTTTCCAACCGCGCACCAGCTTGGCTCTGGATGGCCAACCTGGGCTTGGTCATCAACTGGTTCGGCGACAGCCTGGACGGTACCGTGGCCCGTGTCCGCAAAATTCAGCGCCCGCGGTACGGCATGTACGTCGACCACATCGTCGACGCCTTTTCGACACTGGCCATCGGTCTGGGACTGGGACTGTCACCCTATATGCTGCTATCGGTAGGACTGGCCGTGGTGATCGGCTATCTCATCCTTTCCATCAATATCTACCTCGAGAGCCTGGTTCTGGCCGACTTCCGCTTCGGCTACGGCGTGGTCGGTCCCACGGAGACCCGCATCATCCTGATCCTGTTGAACATCACTGCCATGATCATCGGTCCGATACCTTTCGCGGTGAGCGGGATCGAGATGACCGTGTTCGACGTCTTCGGGGTCGGCACCGTACTGGCAATGATGGGGATGCTGTCGCGCCGGGTAATCCGCAACCTGCGCAACCTGAGCCGCCTCGAACCGGCCAACGTGGTGAAAGAGGACGAGGATTCACAGGACTGACAGAGGCCACGCAACCGCATCCCGCGAAGCGAAGAGATCACCTGGACCAGCCCGGCCTCCTCCCTGGCTACCAGCGACGCCGACCGACCGATGGCGATGAGGGTGCCGCCACTCTTGACCCACTCCGCTTCAGCCGGGCACTCCGCCTCACGTAGGGATTGGTGTAGAAGATCGAGAGGAACACGCAGGCGGAAATTACAAAATTCACGAAGAACAGAACACTGAAAGGATATGTGACAGCCTCTCCGACCATCACCTGCCTCGGCAGGGTGACGATGGGAATCATCACGCTGAGCACCAGCATGAGTATGTTCAAGGCGCTTTCGGCCAGTCCCACCGCCGGCAGGAAACGGCCGTCCCTGCGCAGACTCAACAGCCCGCAGGAGAAGCAAACCACGTAGTAACCGTACTTCAGCAGGGGATAGCCGGCCAGAAAGGAGACACGGATGGGCCACCCCAGACCGACATCGGCCAGCACGAACAGCGGCGTGGCCAGGTAGTAGGCCGCCAATGGATGTCTCAACATCAACTTCGCGAGGTGGCGAGCGCGTTCCGTATTGTCCCTGCGTGCACCATGAGCGGCGATCGGTCCCACGTCCAGCCCTCTCTTCACGAGAACGCCCGCGGTCGTCCTCGAACCGTGATGATCCTGCTCGCTCCTGAATGATCGTTTAGGGAGCGATGAACCTGACCGGAAATTACATCCGAGTGTCAAGTGACCCGGGAAGTCGAGTCATTTCACTTGCAACTCAAGTTCAATACGGAATCTGCGATCCTTGGAGAGGGCAAGAAGGGTGCGCGCCTATCGCGAGCCGTGGCACCGTTCTCGCCAGAACTGATACCAGAGGAGTGTGGTAATGCTCGTGACTTCCCTGAAGTCCGTCATCGAGGCGGCTATCAGCTCTATCCAGGAGAGGTGCGGCTGGAATCTGACCGTCGAGCAGATCTGCCAGGTCGAAAAACGCAAGCTCGCTTTCCAGCTGGTTGCGGCGGCCCACTTCAACCAGGGACCCATACGCCGCATCGTGCTGGGTTGCGACAGGGAACTTGCTCACCACATGGCCACACGGAACCTGCCCGACTGCATGAGCGAGCTCGACGACGATCTGGACGATGATCTGGACGACGCCATCGACGAGGCAACCGACCGTCACGCTCGCGTAGGTCTCCGTTTCCTCTGCAACAGTTTCCAGAGATTGCTGGCGACCGCCACAGGGATCGACGAAGAGGACGCCAAGTTCCTGGTGCACAACAGCGCGACGTTCCGCGTGCGCACCGAGGGTACCCGCAACTTCCATATCTATGTGCCGACACCGGCCGGTGACCTGCACGTGGTCGCCGACCTCTCCGAGAAGGGCGCGTTCCAGGATGCGAGCTTCCTGGGCACGGACAACTATGCGAAACCCAGGGCATTGCCGCAGGAGAACAGCCAAACCGCTACCATCTTGGACGGAACCGAGATCGCGCTGATCCTCGAGAGCCTCACCGACTGCGAAGAGGACGTGCTGATCAAGATGGACGACGGGGAGGGTAACGTTTCCATCCATCACGGAACAGTCCTGTGGACTGACACGTCACAGGACGAGTTTTGCTTGACACTGTCCAGCGCCTGTTTCCTGCGCAACGAATTCACCTTTTCCGCGGGACGCGAGGTTGTCGTGGTGTTCATGCATCAAGATCAGCTCCTGCAGTTCACCAGTCGCATCGCGGAAATGACTCATGTCGAGCTCATCAACAACGCCTACCTGCCCGTGATGAAACTGGCCGCACCCGAACAGATCACCCCCGGTCAGCGTCGCAGCGCCTTCCGGGTCCTTCCAATCACGCGAATCCTGGGGTCGATCAAGTCCGCTGCCGGTACGATGGATGAGGCAGGCGCTCAGAAAGTCCGCAGTGTTTCCATTCTGGTCAAGGATCTGAGCGACACCGGCATGCGAGTCGCCATGACCGACCGCACCCTGCTGTCCAATTTCAAATGGGGCAGCCAGGTGATCTGCATGCTGAAGCTACCACAGGGTTACGGAGCCGTGGAGATCACCGGGACCATCCAGCGCATACTGCTGTACCCCAATCAGAAGCAGAAGCGAAAGACCCATCTGGGCATCGAGTTCACGCCGGAGTCGGATGCGGAGGGTAACCAGCTCACGAAGATCCGCCGCTACGTGCGGGATCAGCAGTGCGAGGCGTTGAGGGGGCGCATCTCCGTGGTACCGAACGTTCACTAGCTGCCGTACTTCGCTTCGATCTCGGCCTGCTGCGCCGGCACGATGTGGTTGGCAAAGTACCACCCCGACAGTTTATCGAGGGTCAGAAGCAATCCCGTACCCAGCAGCAGGATCGCCAGGGTAGCCAGGATGAAGTTCTTGCGCTTGCGCGCCGGATCGATGGAACACTGGTTCTGCTTGCGCCGGAAATAGAGCAGACCGCCGACGGCAATCAGCGCCGCCACTCCTCGCAGTACCCACACCCCGACGTGACCGGTGCCCTCGTAGAAAAAATCGGCGAAGGAGATTGCCCAGACACCACCTGCCAGGCCGAGCATGAACAGCACCATGGGTGCCACACAACACAAGATGCCCGTAATGCCCACCAGGCTGCCGACCTTCACGACCCAGCCCCAGAGGCTGGGCTCGCTCACGTTTGATTGATTCGTCGTCATGTTCTCACCTCTGATCCAAGCATGATGGCATAGACACGACCAGCCGGCGCCAAAACGGCGTATACGGCAGGTCCGCGCTATCATCCACATGCAGTTGTCAGGGGTTCGAGCCGGGAGACGGCGCCAGAGAATGATGCACCGCCTTCCCACTCAACATCGGCAAAAAAAAGGCGGCTGCAAACCAGTGGTCCACAATAGCCGCCTGTTGAAATCAGGGCTAACCCAATCCGGACTAATGATAGTAGATGCGAATCCCCCCGCTGCCAGTGTCCAGAGTGACGCGGGCGTCACCGCTGCCGAGGGTGAACCTGACGTAATCCTTCTGCGCTTTCTCCAGGGAAACACCCTTCAGGTCGACGCTGATACCACCACTGCCTGTCTCGGCTGTGACCTCGGCCGAGGCGTTGCTAGGCAGCCCCAACTCCACGGAACCACTGCCAGTGTCCAGCACGAAGCGGCCGTCTCCCATGCGATCCAGCAGGAGCTTCACCGAACCGCTGCCCGTGTCAATCTTGGCGTCATCGGCCTCCACGGCAAGCGCCCGCACGCCACCGCTACCGGTGTCGATGTTCAGCCGCTTGCACTCTATTCCCTCGACCTTGACGGACCCGCTGCCGGTATCCACCGAGATCTTCTTGCCACTGCACTGGTTCAGCACCACCGAGCCACTGCCTGTGTCCACCGTGAGATCGCCCTTGGCGTGCTCGACCTTCACGGCACCACTGCCAGTGTCCGCGAGCAGTGATCCCTCGATACCGTAGGCCGTCACCGGTCCGGAATGAATGTCGAGAAAGAGATCGCCCTTCACATCACTGGCTGTGATCTCTCCCACACCGTGCTTGACCTTGCAATGTTTCCCGACGGGAACCTTGACTGTCACGTCGGCCCAGACCTCCAGCCCGGAACCGCTCCCGGAGACCTTGATCTTGGTCTGTCCCATGCCACTGAACAACCTGGCCAACCAGCTATCCTGCTCACCCATATCGTTGCGCATCGTGATGGTCGTCTTGGATCCACGTCCCAGCTTGGGATATACGTAATTGCGTTCATTCTCGATGGGGAATTTGACCACGACCATGGCTTTGTGGCCCTCGTTGGTCTCGATCTGTACGTGTTCCCGCGAAGCATCGTCGCCACGCACGGCTACAATAACCTCGAAGGTGGCGCCGTCGGCCTGCTCCAACGTGATCTCCCCGATGAGGTTGATCAGGACCAAGTCATCGGATTTCAAGGAGAGATGTTCCTCGAACTCCTTCGCGAGAAGTGGCGCGGCCGCCAAAAGAACTGCCGACAGCGTGACCAAGATCCTCGCAGATACGATCGTCTT
>CBDURX010000110.1:0-6530 GCA_965369485.1 uncultured bacterium
TCGCCGGCGTCGCCGGCGCCTCCACGGGCTGGACCCTGCTGGATTGCGATTGCGCCACAGGCTGTGACCGGTTCTTCTGCTGGACACTCCAGATGGTGAAGAATGCCTCCCGCGCGTCTTCCAGCTCGACCACCCGCGTGCGGATCCGGCGCACGAAGAGGTTGAAGAAGATAGTGGCGATCACGGCGACGATGATACCTGCCGCCGTGGTCGTGAGCGCTTCCGCCACGCCCATGGCAACCACGGAACTGCCACCGGAGCCGGTGCGGGCGATGTCGGCGAAGGCGCGGATGATTCCGACCACCGTACCGAACAAACCCAGCAGCGGCGCGATGTTGCTCATGGTCCCCAGCACGCTGAGGTTACGCTCCATCTCCACCTGTTCCACCTCGATGGAGGTGTTGATGCGTTGCAGGAGTTCCTCGCGGTTGCGACTCATGTGCAGGACCGCCTGCTTCATGACGCGGGCCAGAGCGCTTTTGCCTTTGCGGCAGTAGTCGAGGGCCTGGCTCGAGTTGCCGGACTTCAGACGCTGCGTCAGTTCCTGCATGAACTTGCGACCATCGCTGGCCGAGGTCATGAAAAAGAACACACGCTCCAGGGCAAACCCAACCGTGACGATGGAGCAGGCCAAAAGCACGACCATCGTGGGCGATGCCCGGAACAGATCGATAAGTGACATCTCGCCGAACATGAGCTGTCATCCTCTTTCGTTATGCCGGCTATCCGCCAGCGACCTGAGTCTCCCGAATCGCGTCGATGCGGCCTTGAGCCATCTCGGTCCACTCGGGCTTCCCCTGGGCATCGACGATCCGCTGATAGGCGTCGATCGCCCCCTGCCAATTTCCTCGGTTCTCGAGGATCTGTCCGATCTGGGCCAGACTGGCGATCCGGAAGGGATCGGTCCTGTCCCCCGTGTCGGCTGCTTCGTAAGAAGCGAGTGCTTCGTCCAGCTTGCCTGACTTCTCGTGGCACTCGCCCTGGCGGAACCGAATCTCGGCGAGACTTGTCTCGCCACGCTCGGCCGCCTTGTCGTAGGCCTCGACGGCCTTGTCGTATTCACCGATCTCTTCCTGGTAGAGGGCCGCGATCTGCATCCACAGCCCTTCGGCGTTCTCGTGATCCGGGTGATCGTTCAGAAACCGGATGTAACCCCCGATGGCGGCGGTCCAGTCCTCGACCTCCTGGTAGCTGATCGCTGCATTGTAGGAAGCCAGCGCCGCGTACTCGCCGGCCGGATAGAGGTCGGTCAACAGCTCGGAGGCCGCGGCCGCGTCCTCGTTCCGTTCGAGCTTGAAAAGCACGGTGGCTGCCCGGAAGTGTGCGAGCTCGGCCAGGTCGTGGTCGGGGTGAGTCGTGATGAAATTGCGGTAACCTGCCAGCGCCGCCTCCTGTTCGTCCATGCGGTAATAGCTTTCGGCCAGGTAGAAGAGGGCACCGGGACCACTCTCGCTGTCCGGGTAGTCCAGGGTGACCTTCTCGAAGGCGCGGGCTGCAGCCTGGTACTCGCCGGCCGCGAAGGCCGCCTGGCCCTTGTTCCAGTAGACGTCCGCGGCCAGGGGGCTGTCGGGGTGGTCGATCAGGTACGCCTCCATGTCCTTGCCGCCCCGGTAGTAGCTGGACTGGACTCCCATCTCGGCGTCGACGACCCGGTCGTCTTCCGGATAGGTGTCGATGAATTCGGTGAACGCCACGATCGCAGCGTCGATCTCCCCCAGATTGTAGGCACAGTTGGCGATGCCGAAGGCGGCGTCTGCGGCATGTTTGCCGCCCGGATCGACGGCCAGCAGCCGCCGATAACTGGCCCTCGCCTCGGTAAAGTGCCCCAGGCCGAACTGGGTGTCGGCGATGCGGTACATGGCCTCGGACGCCTGGGCGGAGCCCGGGAAGCGGGCCAGAAGATCGCCCCACGACTCGAGAGCCTGATCGTAGTACTGCAGCCGGTAGTAGCAGTCGCCTTGATTAACCAACGCCACGGCGGCCTGGGGATCGTCAGGGTGCTTCTCCAGGTATTCCTGGAATTGAGCCAGAGCGGACTCGTAGTTGCGCTGGTTGAAGTAGATACTGCCGACGGCCAGGGAGTTGGTCCCCTCCTCGCTGTCCACGTTGGCCAGGGCCAGCAGGAACTTCTCCTGCTCTTCGAGAGCAAGATCGTACTCGCCACTTTTGCTCAAGCTGGCCACCAACCCCTGCAGCGAGGCGGCCGCCACATTGCTGCGGGGATAGCCTGTCAGCACCAGACGGTACATCTCGCCGGACTGACGGTAGAGCCCCTGGGCATAGTAGGCTTCGCCCAGGAAGTAATAGGTGCGGGCGCGCCAGTGGCTCGGCGTGGGCAACAGCTTGCTGGCGATGTAGTTGTAGTTGGTGATGATCCTGTCCTGCTCGCCCAGGTTGTGATAGGCCAGCGTCGACAGGAAAAGAGCGCGTTCGGCCACGTCACTGTTCACGTTCTTGTCCAGAACGTTCTGGAAGGCCATGATAGCCGCGTCGAACTCCTCGAGTTCGAAATGGCTGTACCCTTTCAGGACGTGGACCCGCGGCGCGAGCGGATCGCCGGGATAGCGCTTCAAGAACTCCTCGGACATTAGGATGGCCTGGCCGAAATTCTCCTCGGCCGAGTAGGCGAAGACGATCTTGTGCAGCGCAGCGCTGGCGACGCTGCTCTCGCCGAAGTTACGCACCACTTCGGTGTAGGCGAAGATGGCCTCGGCGGTCCTGCCCAGCTCCATGTAACAGTCACCGATCAGGTACTGGGCGTAACCGCACACCATGTCGCCGGAGAAACTCTGGCAGATCTCCTCGAGCTGACGGATGCTCTCGTCGTAGCGATCCTCGCGGTAGGTCACACACGCCATCTTGTAGCGAGCGTTGGACACGAACGGGCTGTCGGGAAAGTCCTCGATGAAGGAACGGTAGCTGCGCACGGCGACGGCATTCTGCCCGCTGCGGTAGAACGCCTCGGCGATGCTGAACGCCACATCGTCGCGCAACGGGCTGTCGGAGTACTGCCGCAGCACCTGTTTGTAGCGTTGTATGGCCAGGATGTACTGCCCGGTGTCCTCGTAGCAACGGCCCAGATAGTAGAGCCCGCGGTCGCTGGGCACCTCCTGAAAATTGGCCGCCGCTTCCTCGTATTGCTGTTCCTGATAGGCGAACAAGCCGAGGGCGAACTTGACCTGGGGCAGCTCCAGGTAGCCGGGCCTCGTCTCGAGCAGCTCCTGGTAGGCTGCCCGCAGCTTCACCCAGTTGCCTTCCACGATGTAGGTCAGGCCGATCTCGTACAACGCCTCGGGCAGCAGGAAGGTGTCATCAAATTTCTTGATGAGCCGGTTGTAACTGCTCAGGGCGTCCTTGAAACGGCCCAGATTGTAGAAACATTCTCCTTGCCGCAGCAATACGCTGGCTTTGAGGTAGTCGTCACGCCCCTTGTACTTCTGGACACGGTCGTACTCCCGCAATGCTCCCTCGTAGTCCGAGACGGCAAAGTAACACTCTCCCAGCATGAACTGGGCCTTGCCCGAGCGCTGGCTCTTCTTGTAACTCTTCACGAAAAGCCGGTACTGTTGCATGGCGGCCGACTTGTCCACGCCCGCGGCGTAGGCCTCTCCCGCCGCTTGCCACAAGGCGTCTTCGCTGGGCACTTCCAGATCGTCGGCGCGAGCCGGGACGGCTCCGCTCAGCAACGCACCCAGGGCCAGGACACTCAGTACGCATTTCAGGACGACGACTCTCATCGGTTCTTCCCCTCCGTAGACGGTTCACTGCCGCCGCTGATCTCGACACGGATGGGGACCTTGGTCCGGTCCCGGAAGCCGAGTACGTTGACACTGGTTTCGTAATCCCACTCCTGGCCGAGGTTGTCCAGGATGGCCACGCGGGCGTTGTAATTGCCGTCACCGACCAGGCGGCCCTGTTCGTCTTCACCGTTCCACTTGACACCCTCGGGCGGCGGGCCGTTGCCCGACATCACGCGCACGACGCTGCCACTCTCGTCCGAGATCACGAGGCGCCACGAATCCACATGACCGCGTATGGCGGTCTGGATGTCGAAGGTGACGTCCCGGTCGGTGCCCGATGGGCTGAACAGTTCCCTGTCCTTGTGGACCTTGACACCGTAGGGCACTCCGAAGCGCAGGGTCGCACTGAGAACGTTGGTGCCGCCCAGGTCATGGCTGATGAAGGCGTAATCGAACTGCCAGTTCTCGTAACGAATGCCGGCGCCGAAGCTGAACTGTTCCTTCTCACCATCGTAGCCGCCGCGCAGGCCCACGGACCGCATCAGCCAGTACTCGATGCCGCTGCGGAAGCTCAGGTCCATGTAGTCGGTCTTCACCAGATCCGACATGACGAGCAGCCGGTTGTTCAGGAAGCGCAGGGCCATGCCGCCACGTATGGTCCTGGCCAACTTCTCAGCTTCCTGGTCCAGCTTGATCTCCGGCTGCACGAGGTTTTGGACCGCTCCGCCAATGCTGAGGTTGTGGTGAGGTCGGAAATAGAGTCCGAGGTCGACGCCGAGGCCGTTGCCCCTGGCGCCGCCGATATTCTGGGAAACCGACTTCAGGGTGAGGCCCCAGGAGAGCCGGTTACCACCCTGAGCGTAACTCAGGGCGAAGAGTCCTTCTTTTTCACTGAAGGTCTCGTCCAGATCCGCGAACAGCGTGGCACGTTCGAACTCGCCGCTGGAGATCACCGAGCCGCTGAACGCGAAGGTACCCCAGTTCTCGGTCGGCAGGCCCAGGGTGAAGAAACCGTACTTCGTGTCGGCGAAGAGACTGGCGCCCATGGCGGTCAGCTCCATGGTGCGAAGTTGGGTCAGACCCGCAGGATTCCAGTAAGCCAGCGCCACGTCATCAGCCACACCGCTGACGGAGTTGGCGAGGGCAAGGCTGCGGGCGCTGGAGCCGAACCGCAGGTAGTTACCCGCCACACCGCCGTCGTCTGCCGCCAGCGCCGGGCCGGGCGCCGCCCCCAGGACCAGTCCTGCGAGGCAGGCGCACCAATTTGGGCGCAACCGGGTGAAAGTCGAGCTTCCCACTGAACGCTGAGGTTGTGACTTCTGCAGGTGCATCATGCTCATCCCTCTACTTGACTACCGCGATCTTGCGGCGCAGGTCCATGCTACTGCCGAACACGCGGCAGATGTATCCACCGTTGGCCACCACGCGGCCCTTGCCATTTTTACCATTCCAGACATACGTCTCGTCGACCCCGGCGATGACATCGCGCTGGTCGGAGAACACCACGTCACCGTACAGGTCGTAGATCGTGATGGTGACTGTGCCACTGCCAGTCGGTTTGAAGAGAATCGCGGTGTCTTCCTGCCCGGCCCGGAACGGGTTGGGGCGGTTGGTGATGTCCCGGTCAGTCGTCAAGCTCATAGAGGTGTACAGGTTGATCCGCTGAACTTCCTCCGTCACCCCGGATACTTCCTCGGCGAAGAAGCGCAGGATGTGCACTCCGGGAGTGCCCAGGCCCAGATCGTTCAGGCTGAACGGTCCGGTGTAAACCTGGCCCGGCAGGGGTGGGTCGCTCACATCGACATCCACAAAGATGGCCTGGATGCCGCCGACATCCTCGGTCGTCGCATTCAGCAGGACCCGGGTGTCCACCGTGACGTAGTAGCCATCCTGGAAAACCGCCGCCTCGGGCTCGAAGGCCACCGCCGTGAGGGGCGGTCCCACGATGTCCACCATGATCTGGGCCGAGACGATGTCATTGGACGCTGTCTCGAGATAGACGTCCGCCCGCCCGTAAGGCAGCACGTTGAGGTCTACGCTGGCCCGGCCGTCGTTGTTGGCCGTCGCGTTGAAGATCGTCTGCAGCGCGGCGCCGAGACGTCCGTCGCCCACCAGCACACGGAACTCCAGTGGCACGCCGATGACCGGGTTGCCGACCACATCGGTAGCCCTCGCCACGAGGATAGCGGGCTGTCCCGGACGCAACGGTCGAGTCAGCGGCTGTCCCGGCAGATCCTCGGCCCACAGCGCGATCTGGCTGGCCGGAGCCGGCAGCACCGTGATCACGTTGCTGAAGTTCTGTTCGCCGGTGTCGTCGGAGACGCGCAGGTAGATCGGCTCGGCCCGGTCGTAGCTCTGGGCGTTGAATGTGCGAGTACCCTGCACGGTGGTACCAACGCTGTCGGCGAGGATCCCCGACGGCGTGAGGCTGAAGTCCGGCCGCGGTGAACTGCCACTGAAGGCACGTAGCAGAAAGCTGCGGTTGTCCCCTGTCACCAGCTGTCCCGTGACGATGTCCACCCGGGAGATGCTCATCGTCCACGGCTCACCGGCGATGACCGTGTCGGGCACGGCCAGCTCGTAGCGCACACCGATCGGCACGACCGTCAACACGTCGCTGTATGCCACGCGTCCCCGTGAATCGGTCACACGGATGATGATGTCCTCGCTGGTGGCATAGTGCTGACCGCCGATGATGGCCTCGCCCGCTACCAGGGTGCCGGCAGTTCTCTGATAAACCCCACCCAATTAGACAACCTGCATGATGAATTAGGCAAACTCATCGGCACT
>CBDURX010000111.1:0-6495 GCA_965369485.1 uncultured bacterium
AACCTGCGACCTTTGGGTTATGAGCCCAACGAGCTACCAGACTGCTCCACCCCGCACCCAAAACATTTGTCGACACTAGGCTCTGCAGGCCCGACCAAAATAATCGCTGTCTAGGGGGGTGTCAAGGCGGCGGAACTGGGATACCTTCGTCCACAACCTCGATCACGTCCTCGTTTCGCAGGTGCATGTTGAAGCCCTCGCGCGCCAGCGTTTCGAGGGTCTCCGGGTCATGATCCAGTTCTTCGATTTGTTTGGCCAGATCGGCGGTCTGTTGCCGCAGTTGTTCCACCTCTCGCTGGCGAGAGTTTCGCTCCGCGTGCAGGCGGGAGTAAGTCGGCAGACCGTTTTCTCCCAGCAGCAAGGGTGAGAGGAAGAAGAGCAATGCAACCAGGCCCGCCAGCAGGGCCAGGGAACGTTTGGCGCTCCAGCCGGAGGAGCCTTTCACACGCCAGAACCTGCTCTTGGCATTGTCAATTTTTTCCTGTGGAGTTGCCAACGTGCACTCCCGACTCAGGCAAGGTTGTAGAAACAACCCCTGCCAGGATAAACGGCCAGGTCTTCCAGTTCCTCCTCGATACGCAGCAGTTCGTTGTATTTACAGATGCGGTCCGTGCGACTGAGCGATCCGGTCTTGATCTGTCCGGCGTTGGTGGCCACGGCCAGGCTGGCAATGGTCGTGTCCTCGGTCTCGCCACTACGGTGGCTGATGACGTTGGTAAACCTGGCCCGCTTGGCAATTTCGATGGTCTCGAGGGTCTCGCTCAGCGACCCGATCTGGTTCAACTTGATCAGGATGCTATTGGTGCAGCCTTCCTTGATAGCCCGCTGCAACCGCTCGGGGTTGGTCACGAGGAGATCGTCCCCGACGATCTGGATCCGTTGTCCCAACGCTTCGTACAAGTGTTTCCACCCCTCCCAGTCGTTCTCGTGCAGCCCATCCTCGATGGACAGGATGGGATAGCTGTCGACCAAACTCACGTAGTACTCGATGAGACGCTCTGTTTCCCAACCACTGTCGGCCTCGGCCTTCAGGTTATAGCGTCCGTCCTGGTAGAATTCGCTGGCCGCCGGGTCCAGGGCGAACACGATGTCCTCGCCGGGCCGGTAACCGGCTTTTTCGACGGCCACCATCAGCAGGTCCAGGGCGTCGCGGTTGGACTCCAGGTTGGGAGCGAAGCCACCCTCGTCGCCCACAGTGGTGGTGAGCCCTTTATCGCTCAGGGTCTTCTTGAGGGTGTGGAAGATCTCGGCACCGTAGCGCAGAGCCTCAGCGAAGTTCGGTGCGCCCACCGGCATGATCATGAACTCCTGGATGTCCACATTGTTGTCGGCGTGGGCGCCTCCGTTCAGGACATTCATCATGGGAACCGGCAAGGTGCGGGCGTGGACTCCCCCGAGGTACTGGTAAAGTGGTAAATCGACCGCCGTAGCTGCGGCCTTGGCGGTGGCCAGCGAGACGCCGAGAATGGCGTTGGCGCCCAGTTTGGACTTGTTGGGCGTCCCGTCGAGCTCGATGAGGATCCGGTCCACGAGAATCTGGTCCGTGGCGTCGATGCCGAGGAGTTCCTCCTCGATGATCTGCTGCACGTTTTTAACCGCCTGCTGGACACCTTTGCCCTGGTACCGGTCGGGGTCGCCGTCGCGCAGCTCGATGGCCTCGTGCTCTCCCGTGGAGGCACCGCTGGGCACTGCCGCTCGGCCCACCGAGCCGTCGGCGAGGAACACCTCGACCTCCACGGTGGGATTGCCACGGGAATCGAGAATTTCTCTGGCTTGGATGAGGTCGATAATCGTCATGGATCCCTTCTTTCCGGTTCCGCTTTCCTCGAGCCGGGGAAAAAGTCAATGTAACCGCTTCGAGTTCGTCATTGGGTCAAGGGCAGTTTAGATGTGGCTCTAGGGAGTGTCAAGGCAAGGACAGACGGTTGTTGGTGATTCATGAACGGCCTATGTACTCTGTGGTTTCGGCCAATTATGAATCGTCCAGGGTAACTGCTTGTTGACCCCTGGTGTGTGACGCAACTACTTTTGCTGCCGGAGAGGTAGGTGTATGTTCGATCGTCGGAGCGACCTGAAACTCATCAAGAAATGTAAGCGGGGGGAAGAAGCTGCTTTCGAGAAGCTTCTGAACCGCTACCGTGGTGCCATCTTTAGCCTCTGCTTTCGGATGACCCGTCATTCCGAGGACGCTCGGGATCTTGCCCAGGAAATATTCATCAAGGTCTTTTCCCTGCTGGATCGCTACGACGAGGAATACGCATTCTCCAGCTGGCTGTTCCGCATCGCCACGAACCATTGTATCGATTACTTGCGCAGGAATCGTTTGCGGTTCCTCTCCTTGGATGGGAGTACGCGGTCCGACGACGAAGAGATCGAGCTGCAGCTTCCCGATTCCGGACCGCGCCCCGACACTGTTCTGCAGCGAAAGGAGGCGCTGGAGCGTCTCGATGAGATCATCACGGAGTTACCACCCCACTACCGCGTGATCACACTCCTGCGTCACGATCAGGAGCTCTCTTACGAGGAGATCGCCAATATCCTGGATTTACCTCTGGGGACGGTGAAGGCGAGAATCCACCGGGCCCGGAACATGATTCAGCAAATGCTCAAGAACCGCTCCTATGACATATGATTGAGTGCAACCTTCCTCAGAGTGCCACGTAGGTGTAATTGTCGCTGCTCTGCATGACTCCCGTGAAAACAGCAAGACGCCCACGGGACTTACATAGATCATGCAGATACAAGTACTTGCTGCATGCATGGGACGACAGGAGCAGGCGGAAGATCACAGTCGGGGGATACAACGCCTGCCTGTTGAGGAGCGGGGAGAGGGGACGGCGCCAGTTGTGGACGCCGTCTTCCTCCCCCTCCAGGCCAACGGCAATGAGATTGCGAACCAGGAGCGGGGGTTTTACTCTGGCAAGAGGTGAGACTTGCCAGCCCTCGAGACACCGCTCCGTCGGGGAAGGAGCCAACCGTGAACGGTGGCACGAATACATCAGGACGCTCCGATCGCTGTCAGCATGACAGTGACTGGTTCCAGGATTATCTGGACGGTACTCTGTCGCGGAAGGAGTCCCTCGATTTCTTCCTGCACATGCGCGAGTGTGCCGCATGCGAGGACCAATTCGCGGAAAGCAAGCGACTCTTTCAGTTGCTCGACTCGCTGCCTCCGGTCGAAATACCGGACGATTTCAACGAAAAAGTGTTGAGCGCGGTCCCCTATAAGGCTTACAAAGAGATGGCGCATTTACGCCGGGAGCGGGTTCCTGTCTTCCTGGAGGAGGATTTCCTCCCGGCCCCGGTACGTTCCACCACGACTCGCGTCGCCGCCGGCGTTCTGGCACTCCTGGCGACCACGGGGTTGGCCATGTCCTGGCTGCCGGATCTGGCGTCGATTGTCGTTGTAGTGGGGCTGTTACCCGAGGCGCTGGTCCGTCTTCAGAATGGAACCCGGCGTCTGGTGCTGGCTGTCCAGAAGACGCAGAGCCTGTAGCGCCGGTGAAATACACCACCCCCGGGGGTGCCCGACACGTGCGCGAGACGCTTGCCCTGATATTTCCCACCGGTGTCCTTGTCAAGCTGACACTGGTCACAGCCTTGTTGTGGGGTAGTGCGCAGAGTGCTGCCCAGTCGCCACCTCAGCCTCCGGCTAGCGTTGAGCAACCCGACACGAGTGCCCTCGTCACCCGTGATTCCCTGATCCGCGAGATCAAGCGTTTTGCCCACATGGTCTCTCAGCTGCAGGACTCCATAACCCAACAGTCCCAGGTGGATGCGTTCTCGAGATCAGAGGGCCGCGAAGCCCTGGACGAAGCCCTGGAAGAGTTCGGCGGTGTCATCTCCAGTCTCAGTCGGGAGCTTTCAGAGCTGGATCTCGATATCGATGATCAGACCATCACCTTGCGGGACAAGGACGGTGGCGGCATCGAGATCAATATACCGGAGGATCTGGGCGAACAGATCAGCAGGGGTATCAGCTCCATCACTCAGGTCATCCTCAGCGAACTGCCGGACACACTCTCCTGGTCCACCGGCCACCGGGAGTGGCAGCAGTTCTTGCAAGTGGAGACCCCGCCGGCACCGTCCCGCGTGATCGGAAAAGAGATCGTCAAGATCTGGAACGACATCGAGGTCCAGGAGGGTGAAGAGGTCCGTGGTAATGTGGTGACTGTCTTCGGCGACGCCACAATCGCCGGACGGGTCGATGGGGACGTGATCGTGGTCATCGGCGACCTGGACTTGACTGATACCGCCGAGGTCACAGGGCAGATCGTCACGGTCTTGGGGAGGCTCGACCGGGACGAGCATGCACGGGTGCGAGGCAGCGAGTTCGTTCTCGACCCCTACGTCACGCGGGAGTTTGGCAGTCTGCGGGAGCTGTTCGCAGGGGGCTGGCTGGCATTTCTGGCCAAGCAGCTCACCTTTTTGATAGTGGCCTTTCTGGTGGTTATCCTGCTGGTGGTTTTCCCAGCCGATCGCCTGGCCCGCGTCGAGGATGCTCTGGTGCAGAACCCGGCCACCTGTCTGGGTTACGGACTCATGGTTTCACTGCTGGGCCACATTGGCCTGACCCTCCTGTTCGGAGTTCTCGTCCTGACCGTCATCGGCATACCTCTGGCGCTGCTGTTACTCCTGGGCATCATCTTCATCGGACTGCTTGCCGTGGCCGTGGTCGCTTTGGAGGTGGGTCGCTGGGCTTGCCGCCTGCTGAACCTGCCCTGGCGGCAGAGTTGGCTCGTGGCCATGCTGGGTCTTATTCTACTGCACTCTCTCACCTTTTTAGGATCACTCAGTGGATTCTGGCATTTGCTGGCACCCCTGACTCTGTTAATGAGTGTCCTGGGCCTGGGCATCAAGGTGCTGGTTTACTGCTTTGGCATAGGTGCCCTGGTCATCAGCCGCCTCGGCACCAGGGGGCGTGTTTCTGAACCCATCGCCACACCCCAGGCGGAAGCCTGAAATTACCCCACCACAAATTTCCTCATCTATGGTAAAATAGTAATGCGATTCATGGGGGGAATGCACGGTGTTCCTGGTAGGAAATCGTGGGACTCCGGGCTGAAATTACAGGTTAATCCGAGGAATACCTTGTCCTGTCAGTCATTCATCAGAGCAAACCTGCGGCTCACGTGGATTGTGGGAGCCTTCTTGCTGGCAAGCGCCGCCCCGGCCTCCGGTTTGGAGGTGGTCTGTGCCAACGGCATCACTGCTCACATTCACACGGCCACCGACCTCGCTGCAAGTTGGCTGGAGGTCGAGGGCGACAGGTTGTTCCTGGACCACCCCGCTTCCGGGTACGTGGAGCTTTTGACCGGTCCGGACGATCCTCGCCTGTTGCGTTCCGCGGAGCGAGGTTTTTTCCCCTTCGATCCAGCCGTTGTGGGTCAGGCCCTGGCGGACATGGACGGTATTGCACCGGTACTGGAAGTGGATATCTTCATACTACCGACACCAGTCGCAGCCATTCAGAAGAGTTTCGCGCGTAAGGGGACCATCTTCCTGTCCCCCGGATTTGCTCCCGTACCATCCTGCAGCATCGCCTACATCGTGACCCACGAGATGGGTCATGTGCTGACCTGGGCCTACATGGACCGGGTGCCATTCCGGTGGCAGACTTACCTCCAGCTGCGCGGCCTGACCCCAGCAGCCGGCGGACAGGATGTGATCCACGCCAACCGGGTCCGCGAGATCCTGGCCGAGGACATCCGTTTTCTCTTCGGGGGACGACTGGCCACCTCCAGTGGGACCATCGAGAATCACACCCTGCAGTTACCCGACCAGGTGCTGGGCCTGAGAGAAACACTGGCTGTCTTCTTCCAGGGCGAACCGTTGCTGAGGCTGGACCTGCTTCCCAGCCGAGCATATCCCAATCCTTGCAATCCGGTCACCACGGTGCAGATGAGGATCCCGGCCGGGTCATTGCCGACGAGCGCCCAAGCCGTGCTGACCATCTACGACCTGCAAGGTCGGCTCCTGCGCCGCATCGAGGGTGACTCTCCGGACGGCGATTTGATCCGCGTGCCATGGCGTGGCAGAAACGACGCAGGCCTGCCGGTCGCCTCCGGACGCTATCTGTACGTCCTGTACGTCGGCGACCTCGCGTCACGCGGATCGATTCAGCTCGTGCGATAACCCGGTCATTACTTGACCAGAGATACCTTACCGCTGACGGCGATCTGGCCGCCGACCGTAATGGTGTAGAGGTAGACACCGGCGGGAACCGGATGGCTGTTCATGGCGCGTCCGTGCCAGGTTGTGGTGTGAGGCCCAGCGGCTCGGTTGGTGGTGCCGGTCTCCCAGACGATCCGGCCCCGCAGGTCGTGGATCCTGACCGCGACGGGCGCCGCACGTGTCAGTTCGAATTGAATCACGGTGGCCGGGTTGAATGGGTTGGGGCTGACGCGATGGCTTGCGACAAGAGAGGCGGGAGTCGGTGCCACGTCGCTGACCTGGAGGATCAATTCCTCGATCTCGTCCACGTTTATGTGACCG
>CBDURX010000112.1:0-6443 GCA_965369485.1 uncultured bacterium
CGCCTACGCCCACACCCTCAACTACCTCAAACCCCTGATCAAACGGGTCGAAGCCTACGATGCGACCGGCAAGCTGCCCCAGTACTTCATCCTGCTGGATCAGCACTACTTCGAGATCAACAAGTCCCGGCTGTGGTTGCGCCTGCTGCAGGCTCCGCTGGACTACGAGCTGAGCCTGTCCAAGGGTTTCGAGGAGTGGGAGGACCGCATCCGCGAGACCCAGGAGCGTCTGCGGGCGGCGGTCGAGGGCTCGCAGCTACTGCGCATCGGAAGAAGCCAGTACGGCGAGAATTGGCTCAAGAACCGGATCAAGGTGCACGTCAATATCACCAACCCGGCCGACCCGTCCTTTTTCAGCTGGCACGTCGCGGGCATCATCCCCATCCCCGATAACATGATGCGAGATCACCGCAAGATCGCTTTCTACGATATCTACGAGGAGGACCCCTACCGGGGTACGGCTATGTTCACGGGGATGGGCATCGGCGAGCACTACGTGGGTGCCAACTGGGAGGACCGGGCCCTGATGATCCAGGGCCCTGGCGCCCTGGCTGTCAAGGACGCCGCCCGCAGCTTGCTCGAGGCCCAGGGTTACGATCCCCACGAGATTCCCTATCCTCTGCGTTCCCGGCCGAAGCCGGACGACTATGGAGCGAAATTACAGGCGGAGCACGACGCGCGGACACCCGACTGGCTCGACGAGCGCGGCCGGGTACTTCAGCTCCACAACGAGACCGGGTTCCACGACAAGCCCGTCAATGTATCCAAGGCGGTGCTCTACAGTCTGATGCCGTCCGGTTCGGTGCTCAAGGTGCCCGACTCCCTGTGGCAGAGCTACATTTACGCTTCACTGCTGGCCGGTAGCGCCCTGCGCGGCTGCCAGGTGATGATCGTCGCCCCCACCAAGGATTCGGCGCCCAGCGGGGCGGCACCCACTCTAGCCCGGGCCCACGGTCTCCTGGGTCGACTGATCGTCTTTTCCTCGGAGATGGAGTCCCGACTCACCGCAAGTGGCGGACTGCTGAAGGTGGGCCTCTATGCGCCGCGCCAGGGCGAGGGTGACATCGCGGGCCGCTTTGAACAGGCTTGGGAGACCAATCCCCCCTGGGTGCGTGACGTGTTTCCGAGCAATCCACCCTTCATGGCGGCGGTTGCCAACGCCAGGACCCAACTGGATTCGCTGGGCTATACGGAGACTTATCTTGCCGGCGAGGAGAAGGAGAAGCCCAAGATTCACCTCAAGGCCAACTTCTTCGCCTCGAACACAGCCTGGCGCAAGGTGATGGCCCGGCCGGAGTTGGGCGACATCGTCCGAGCCCACATCGAGTACCTGGCCAGCCAGGCTTCCCCGGAGATGGGCAGCGAAACCGCCCCGAACGTGCGGGATTTCCCCGAACAGCTTTTCGCAGGCTGGGTCGCTCTGGTCAAGGGCTTGATGGATGAACTCACGCCGGAGGAACAGGAGGAGCTGATCGCCTACGTCACCGTCGGCAGCACCAACATGGACTACCGCAGCATGGCGATGGACGGCGAAGTGCAACTGGTGGTGGGTGGCTGGCAGGCTCTCAACGGCCTGCTCGATTTCCTCCTGCTCCCCGGGCTGTGCGAATGGCTCGAAACCACCGAGGAATTGGATGCCCTGCTACCGCCACCGAGCGGCCTGACGCGAAGCATGGCCGGGCTGATGAAACTGGCTCTCTGAGATCGGTTCATGGCTTGGCGTCAGCAGCCGGCAGGCAGCAACCGAACGCCGTCCACGTGGTTCCATCCATGGTGACCGACATGGTCATGTTCCCTTCGTCGGTGATGTAGATGTTCCAGGCGCGTTTGCTCTCGACGCCGGCAAGGATCCAGCCCCCCGCTGTCTCCTGCGCCACGTCGATGACGGTCTCTTCACCGCGCCGCTCGGCCGGAGCCAGCAGGGTGATGACCTTCCGCTCGATGTCCAGATGCAAGAAGGTAGCTGGCGTGACACCACCGAATTCCGGCGGGCCGCACTCCACACCCTCGGAACACTCCAGCGACTCGGTGATCGAGCAGATGAATTGCGTCTCCGCCAGGGCTGCGCCGGCCCCCAGGAGCAGCAGCATCCCCACACAAAGCATGACGCGGATCAAATGGTTCATGTTCCGCAATCCTTTCCGGTTGAATCGGCCCAGCGCCATCAGTTGACGATGTAATCCTTACCGCTCATGCAAGCGGCATAATTGCGATCCCACTTCTCGAGATTGCGGTTGAATTCCTCAATGGCTTGTTCGGCCTGCGACTGAGCGGACTCCCGCGCCCGACGAGACCGCGCGCCACCAGCTAGTCCGCCGGCAGCAGCCCCGATCGCCGCGCCCTTGCCCGCGTCGCCGGCGATGGCTCCGATAATTGCGCCTGCCGCCGCGCCGCGCGCAGCGCCGCGGACCAAACCGCCTTGGGCTTCCTCCGCGGTCTGGGCCGCGGCGTAATCCTTTTCGACCAGCACGTCGTAGGCCTCGTACGGATCCCATTTGGTCTGCGCCGTGGCCCAGCGGTAGCACTCGAGCTGGTCGGCCATCTGCTGCTCTTCAGACTGGTCTTGGTTGGGGTAGAGAACCCTCTGAGTAGGGTTGGTGCTCGGGGGTATGGTGGATTTCTCGGCGTTCTCCGCCGGATTCTCCTCAGCGGCGATGACCACCATTGCGATTAAGCCGAGGGTCAAAACCGCCATGAGGTGGATGTGCTTCGAAGTGAACATGATCACCTAGACTCCCTGGCTTGTGGTTCGGTCCAAGCCGAAATGGAGACTCTCGACTTGGTCTTGCCTTTCGTTTCGGTCCGTGGGCCCGTTCTGGTCGCTAGCGCACGATCTTCAGCCAGTCCCCTTCATCGACGTGATCGCGCAGGTCGCGGCCGTTCATGTTGGCCGTCTCCTGCAGTTCGTCCTGAGCCACTCCCAGGTCCCGGAGGACCGATTTGAGGTCCCCCGTCGTGGGCGCCCGGGTGACGTGGACGCGGCGCGGCGCGGTTGCGAGGATCGTCCGATCCGTGATGGGCGCAACACCGCCCATCAGGTCGGCGAAGTCGTCCGCGCGGGCCGGGTAGTCCTGCTCGGTGGCGAGCCCATGGAAGGCCAGGACCTTCCCGGCGTGTTCGACGAACTGGGAGTGCACGCGCGTCCGCTGGCGGTCTTCGGCAAAGACCGACTCGACCACCACCGCCGGTAATCCGTTGACCCGTTGCTCCCGGCGGCTGATCAACTCCAATGGGTCCGACGCCAGGAACGCGTCGGCGGCCTCCGCCGCGAATGCCTCGCCGGCCAGCGTCATCTGGATCAGGGCCCGCTCGTCCGGGGCAACGACCATGACACGGCTCGCAGAATTGTACAGCTTCCAGTTCGGCGGGACAGGAAACTGGAAGCCGAGGGACGGGTGATAGAACATGCCCTCCGCTGTGAACCCTTGGCGCGGATCCGGGCCATACACGATCCCGTTGATCCGTTGCAAGTACTCGCCCGGGTCTACCGATTTCGGCGTGTAGGAAATCTTGCCTTGCCACTCGTCTGCGAGGGTGTTCACCTTTTCGTAGCGCTCGTCGGGATGGGGGTGTGTCGACAGGTAGGTCGGTACGGCGTGGCCGGATTGCGTGGACATGGCGCCAATGGTCTGGAAGAAATCCGCCATCGCGTGGGCGTCGTGGCCCGTGCGCGTCGCGTACTCGACACCCAGCCGGTCCGCCTCGGATTCCTGGTTACGGCTATACTTGAGCAGCCCCAGGTTGATGGGGGCGGTCGCCAGGCCGCCGATGACCGGAAACATCTGGGCCAGACGGTCGGTCAGACCGAATCCGGTAAAAAGAACCCGCTGTGACATCTGCTCCACACCATGGCGCGCGACCACGTGAGCTGTTTCGTGGGCCATGACGCCGGCTAGCTGGTCCTCCAAGTTGAAGTATGCGAGGATGCCGCGCGGCAGGTAGATGTAACCGCCGGGCAAGGCGAAGGCGTTGACCACGCCGTTGTCCAGGACGCGATAGTGGTACTCCAGTTCTGCACGCTGGGAGACTGCCGCCAGGGACTGGCCGAGTTCCTCGACGTAGGCGGCCAGGTCCTCGTCGTCGTACAATCCGTACTGGGCCACGACCTGGACGTCCTGTTCCCGCCCCAGAGCGATCTCCTGCTCCTCGTCGATCAGGGAAAGGGTCGGCCGGCCTGACACGTAGTCCCGGGCGCAGCCGCCCAGCAGTAAAAGGCCGGCCAGGGTCAGGACAGCGGCCGGCCACAGACACCGGCTGCACCCTCGCACCGATCCGTGCCTCAGGTCCGCGAGTGGTCCGAGCATGCCGTTCTCCTTTCGCAACGTCTGCGGGGTAAGCGTGTGGCTTGCTCCGCCAGTATTTCGCTCCTAGCGCACGCGGAACTTCTGGGCCATGGCCTTCTCGCCACCGCCGATGAAGAAGCGAATGCCCATGCCCTCTTCGCCGTAGGCGAAGTCGAGCCGGAACATGGTGACCACGGGCATGGTCAGCCGCAGGCCGACACCACCCCCGCCGATAAAGTTCGTCTCGAGATCCTGGTAGTCCGACCAGGCCGTGCCGAAGTCGCCGAAAACGCCGATCTGCAAGCCCATGCGCCACTTGATGAACCAGAACTTCCATCGCTTATGGTCCATGAGCCGGAACCAGTACTCGATGGTGTTCAGCCACTGGTTCTGGCCCTGGCGAGAGCCCAGCGACCAACCGCGCACCGAATTCGTGCCGCCGATGAAAAACTCCGCCCACTCCGGAATGGTCACGCCCAGTTCGCCGCTTGTCAGCGCGGCGTAGGAGTAGACGGCCAGGGAATGCCGGTCGCCCAGTAGCGGCAGCCGGGTGTAGCGGCGCACATCGAGGTCCAGGCGCCAGTAGTCGCCGTCACCACCGAAGATGCCCCACTTGGCAGCTTCCAGGTCAATGAACCATCCGTCGGTGGGATAGACCGAGTTGCGCGAGTCTGTCTGCACGAACAGTCCCAGCGAGGGGATGTGGTCGTAGTTGTCTGCGCTAAGGGTCACCCCGGTAGAGTCGGATTGCAGGGCCGTGTACCGGAAACGCAAGCCGGCGAGGGTCTCGTCGTAGGAAGCTTGGAGGAACTCGAAGAAGACCTCATCGGTCGTTTCATCGAAACCCAGCAAGGCGTTTCTGCGTTCCCGGTGGAAGTACTGAAACCGGTAGCCGACGAGCAGACTGCGGCCCGGCAGCAGCGGGTCGGCGTACCTGATGCCGATGTTGGTGGCGCCGCCGAAACGAGCGTAGGCCGAGGCCCGGGCGGCGGTCCCCAGCAGATTGCTCGAGGAGACCGCCGGGCCGATCTCCAGTCCGTTCTCCTGGGTCAGGCTGATGCTGAGCGACGGAATGTAGGGTGTGGACTCGGTCACAGTCACGGTCAGGGCGATGCCTTCGCTCACAGGCTCGGTTGCCAGGACCACGGAGGTGAAGGCCCCCAGCCGCATGACCCACAGCACATCCAACCTGGCATTTTCCTGCGTGTAGGGGTGACCGATTTCGGACTTGATTGCCTTCCGGATAATCCACTCACGGGTGTACTTGTTACCCTCAATCCGGACCTCCCGGAGGATCTGACCCCAGTGGAGATCTTCGGGAATGGCGTTGGGGATATCCGTGACGGTCACCAACTTCGCTTGGGCGGGAACCGGCTCGCCCAGGAGGCCGAATAGCAGAAGAATCGTGATCAGCATCGTCAGGATGTTGATGAGAGGATCGATCCTTCTGCCACTCGTCAGGTCAGCCATGTGAAGCCCTCTGGCTATTCCCCCTCGTCCTGCTCCAGCACCCATTTGATGGCGTCCAGCAGGGCCGTACCGTCAACCGGTTTACGAAAGAATCCTACCGCCTTTATGTTTTGTGCTTTGCGCCTGGCTTCTGGGTCGTCGTCAGCCGTGATGACGATGATCGGCAGGTGGGCGCCGCGTGCCTCGAGTTCCGCTTGCAGATCCTCGACCGAAACGCCGGGCATTCTGATGTCCAGCACCAAACATCCGGTCATCTCGGGATCGAGAGAGTCCAGGAACTCGTTTGCTGTCGTAAAATTGCGGACATCATGGCCTGCTGTACGCAACAGGCGAGTAAGCCCGCTCCTGGCCGACGGGTCATCATCGACAATGAAGACATAATTCGTTCTGGTCATGCCGCCAGAGTAGACCCCGGAGCAGCAAGAGCGCTATCCCACCTTGGTGGTATATGGACCAGGATCGTACGCAGCCCCTGCCATGCAGCCTCGCCTGGCATCTGGTCAGGCTCCCAGTGCACGCTGCGAGTGTTCAGGTGGTAGCGGTGAGCGAGGTACTGGTAGACTGGGTGCGAGAAAAGAACGGAAAGCTGAGGATTACCGGCCACGGCCTCCTGTGCCTCGGTATCCAGCGCCGTCAGTTCCTGGTTGCGCCCCCCAAGCAACACGACCGGGATCTTCAGCTTTCCTCGCC
>CBDURX010000113.1:0-6426 GCA_965369485.1 uncultured bacterium
AGCCATCCCGAGGGACGGCCCGCCTCAACCAAACCCCAGCAGATAGATCCGCACGGAGTTCTTGCCCCCGGCCGCCTCGAAATCGACATCGCCCAGGGCGGTGTTCGCGCTCGTGGTAACCTCGATCAGTTCGGTGTCGGACATGACTGCCTTCTCGGTTGCTGTTGTCTGTTCGCCCGGTGCCGCATTCGGCCGACCCGTGGCCCCTGCGTGGGAATAGCTCCTCACTGGTTTTTGCAATAGTAAACCATGTAAGAAATATCGCAACTATTGATTGGCTTGGCCCGGCTGCGATACCGACACATCCAGCTGCGGTTCTTCCTTCTGTTGCCCCCATTTCCGTTTCAGATCTTCCAGCAGGCTGTATCCCGTGGGGATCAGCAATAGGGTTATGGCCGTTGCAAAGACCACGCCAAAGCCCAGGCTGATGGCCATGGGGATCAAGAAACGCGCCTGGAGGCTCTTTTCCAGCATTATGGGGGTCAAGCCGGCGAAGGTGGTCACCGAGGTCAGGATGATGGGACGGAAACGCCGGGCGCCAGCCAGCAGGACCGCCTCGCGCACCGGCTTGCCATCTCGCCGCGCCCGGTTGATGAAATCGATCATGATGAGAGAGTCGTTGACCACGACGCCAGTCAGCGCCACGGCCCCGAACATGCTCAGCATGGTCAGATCCCACCCCGTGAGGAGGTGCCCCCAGACGGCCCCCATCAGCCCGAAGGGGATGGCCAGCATGACCACGACAGGCTGGGCGTAGGAACGGAAGAGCACTGCCAGCAGGGCGTAGATAATCAACAGGGCCAGCATGAAACCGCGCCGCAGGCTGAGGAACGACTCGGCACGTTCACGCTCCTCCCCTTCGAAGGAGTAGCGTAGCCCGGGGTAGGTGGCCGTGAGTTGGGGCAGTGCGCTCCGCTCCAGGTCGGCCAGGATTTCCTGGGCGTTGGCCACGCTCTGGTCGACGTCGGCGATGACGTTGACGATGCGCTGCCGCTCGGCCCGCTCGATGGTGGCATAACCGCGGCCGATATCTACCTCCGCCACCCGGTGGAAGGGCACCTCGGCGCCCTGGGGTGTGCGGATGCGCATGTTCTCGATGTGGCCGAGGGATCTTCGCTCCTCTTCGGGGTAACGGATCATGACCTTGATCTCGTGGCGGCCGCGCTGTATCCGCATGGCCTCGTCGCCGTAGAAGCCCTGACGCACCTGGCGGGCCAGGTCGTTCAGCGTCAGGCCGAGAGTGCGTGCCTCCGGTTTGAGGGACAGCTTCATCTCCAGCTTGCCCTCCTCGAAGCTGTCGGTGATGTCGGTCACTCCCGGATAGTTGGCCAGCTCCGCCTTCAACTCCTCGGCCGCCGCCACCAGTGCTTGGTTGTCGGGGGAGGAGAGCTGGATCTCGATGGAATTGCCGCCATGGAAAAGGTCGGCGGTGAAGCTCAAGGCCGTCGCGCCGGGGATCGGTCCCGTCTTTTCGCGCCAGCGCCGGGCCAGGACAGCACTGCCGATACCCCGTTTCTCCGCCGCGAGCAGCTCGGCGTTGACTTCGGCCAGGTGGGCGCCTGAACTCAGGTCGGTGGTGAAGCGCCCCGCCGACATGGGCTGAGAGCCGATGGTGGTGTACACGTGGGTGACGATGGGCGGCGCATCCGCGGGACGGCCCGCATCCACCTCGCTCTTCAGCTCGGCCAGGGCGCTCTCGATCCGTCTTACGGCGCGCTCGGAGGCCTCGACGGTGGTGCCCTGGGGCATGGTCAGGGCCGCCACCACGTTGTCGGCGTCCACTCGCGGCATGAAGGTGAACTTGATCCGGCCGCCGGCCACCAGACCAGCGGTCAGCAGCAGTCCGGCCAGTGCCACGGCCACCACCAGCGCCCGGTGATCCAGGACCCACTCCAACTGCTGGCGGTAGGTATGGTGGACGAAGTGATGCATGCGCGCGGTGAACGCAGCCTTGGCGCGTCGATAGAGGTTCCCTTTCAGGGCGTCGGTGTCACCGTCACCGTTCGTGGGCCGGATTTGCTTCACGGTGGCCAGGTGGGCCGGCAGGATGAGCAAGGATTCGACGAGGGAAAAGAGCAGTACGGCGATGACCACCACGGGGATGTTGTACATGAATTTCCCCATCACTCCCTCCACTTGGGTCAGGGGCAGGAACGCCACCACCGTGGTCAAGACGGCGAAGGTCACGGGACCGGACACTTCGACGGCGCCCGCGGTGGCCGCCTGCCGGGCTCCTTTGCGCATCTCGCGGTGGGTGAAAACGTTTTCCCCCACCACGATGGCGTCGTCCACCACCAGACCGAGGGAAACGATGAAGGCGAACATCGAGATCATGTTCAGGGAGACTCCGAACTGGGGCAGGACCCAGAAGGCACCCAGGAAGGAGATGAGGATGCCCAGGGCGACCCAGAATGCCAGTCGCAACTGCAGGAACAAGGTGAGACAGCCGAATACCAGCACCAGCCCGATGGCGCCGTTTTTCAGCAGCAGGTTCATGCGGCTGCGGTAGATGGTGGACCGATCCCGCCAGGTAGCCATCCCGATGCCGGCCGGCAGCGTGTCTTTATGTTCCTGTACGTATCGCTTGGCCGCGTCGGTCACCTTCAGGACCCCTTCGTCGCCGACACGATAAACGGCGACGATGGCCGCGGGACGGCCGTCCAGGTGGGACCTGACGTCCACGTCCTCGAAGCCGTCCCGGACGGTGGCAATCTGTTCGAGAGTCACTTCGGTGCCGTCCGACTTGGTGATGACCACGATGCCGGCGAACTCGTCGCCGGTGTAGCGCTGGCCCTTGGTGCGCACCAGGATCTCGCCACGGGTTGTCTTCACGCTACCCCCGGGCAGGTCGAGGCTGCTCTGCCGGACGATTTGCGTGATGTCGGACAGGGTCAAGCCGTGGCGCCGCAGGGCGGCCTCGCTCACCTCGATGCTGATTTCGAAGGGGCGGGTGCCGATGACCTCGGCGTAGGTGATCTGCGGCAGCGCGGCCAGGTCGTCCCGCACGTGGTCGGCTACTAGCTTCAGGGTTCGCTCGTCCACGTCTCCGTAGAGGACGACGTCGACGACCTGTTGTCGCGGCTCTATGCGTGTGATGACCGGCTTCTCGGTCTCGGCGGGGAAGGTGACGATGCGGTCCACCTCGGACTTGACCTCATCCAGCAACTCCTGGGAGTCCTCGCCACTGTCCAGCTCGACCAGGACCAGGCCCACACCTTCCCGGGCCGAGGAGGTGATCTCCTTGATCCCCTCGATGCCTTGGATCTGCTCCTCTATCTTGATGCAGACAGCCTCCTCGACCTCGGCGGGTGAAGCGCCCAGGTAGGGAACGCTGATGCTGATCATGTCCATGTTTATCTCGGGGAAGACCTCTTGCTTGATGGACACGACGGTCAGCAAGCCTGACGCCATGATCAGCAGCATCAGCAGGTTGGCGGCGACGTGATTGGTGGAGAACCAGCGGATCAGACCATTCATTCCGCCTCACCTCCCGGCGTGGTTTTTGGCGCATCCCCCGCCGACTCGTCTGGTCCCGGTTCCCGGATCACCTTCACCTGCATGCCGTTGGTGACGTAGGGGAGGTTCGAGGTGCAGACCCATTCCCCCGGACGCAGACCCGCGGCGATGATGGCCTCCTCGATGTCGGCCCGGGCGACGCTGACGTCCCTGATCTGGAGCAACTCCTCCGTGTCGACCACCCAGACACGATCGCCTGTCCGCAGGGCGGAGCGAGGGATGGCCACGCTGCCTGGCAAGGAACGCCCCGCGATGAGGGCCTCGACGAACATCCCCTCCAGCAGCGGTGGACGGTTGCCCTGCAGTCGGTAAGGATCCTGGATCTCAACCACCACGGACACCTGACGGCTCTGGTCGTCGACGGCGCCCGCCAGCCGCACCGCTCGCCCGGGCCAGTGGTGCCAACCGCCGGCGAATTCGGCCTGGATATCCACGGGTGAGCCGTGCTTGCTGCGGTTGCCGGTTGGCGTACTGTCCTGCGTGCCATCCTTCATGGTGCCCGTCACGGCGCCGCGTGAGGCGAGGCTGGTCTGGGGTATCTCGATCCAGGCCAGGTCGGCGTCAGGGATCGGTACGGCCACCTCGGCCATGTCGGTGGCGTATATGGTGCCGACACTGTTGCCGGCACGGACATACTGCCCCGCGTCCACGTTGGCCGTCAGGACCCGGCCGTCGAAGACGGCCTTCAGAACGCAGCGGTCGAGGTCCACCTGGGTCCGGGTCAGAGCTGCCCGCGCAGCTTCCAGCTCGGCCTTAGCCAGGTTGAGCTGGGGCTCGCGGAGGACGAGGGGATTGGGTTGGCTGGCCGAGTCGCTCTCTTCCATACCGCTGTACTGGAGCTGGTCCCACTCGCGGCGGGCGACCTCGGCCTCCTCCTCGGCCAGGGCCAGGTTGTACTCGGCGCGGGCGACGTCAGCCGCCGTCTTCTCGGCGGCCAGGCGATAATCCGTCTCGTCGATGCGCATCAGTACTTCACCGGCCAAGAAGAAGCCACCCGGCTCGAAGCTTGCGGCCTTGTCGACCACGATACCCGAGACCTGGGGCACGAGGGAAATCTTGCGCTTGGCGCGCACGGTGCCGAAGCCGCGTACCGTGACAGATACGGGCTCGTCCGTCACCTGGTACACCTGCACCAGCGGCCGCGGAGTCTGGGCGGGACGCCGGGACGGTGAGGGCCGGGTCTTGACCAGGAAGACGAACACGATCACTCCGACCAGGAGGATGCCGACCGGCAGGAGAATCTTCTTGGCGAGAGAACTGCTCATGGTTGATCTCCTTGGGGATCCTGGGCCGCAGCCGTCACGATCGGCTCGTCCCAGGGCCCGCCCAGGGCCAGGATCAAGTTGACGCGGGCTGTGCGCCATGCGCGCTCGGTGATGATCAGCTCGATCTCGGTGATATGCAGACGGCGCTGACTGTCCAGGGTGAGCAGGAGGTTGTCCAGCCCGCTGCGGTAGCGCTCCTCGGCAAGGGTGAGGGAGTGGCGGGCGGAATCGACACTGCCTTCCAGCCAGTGCCGCCGCTCGAACTGTTTCTGTTCTGCGTCGAGGGCGGCCTCTACCTCGCGGAAAGCGTTCAGGACACTGCCGCGGTAGGCGGCGGTGGCCTGGAGTGTGCGCGCCTCGGCGGCCCTGATCTGGGATTGTTGCTTACCCCTGTTCAGTAACGGCATGGCCAGATTCCCGAACAGGGACCAGATGGAGGAACCGCCCTGGAACAGTTGCCCCAGCTCTATGGAGCGGTACCCCGCTTCGCCGGTCAGGACGATCTGGGGAAAGAGCAAGGCGGTGGCCTCGCCGATGTGGGCAGTGGCGGAGTGCAGGCGTGCTTCCGCCGCCAGGATGTCTGGCCTCCTCTCCAGGAGGGTAGAGGGCAGCCCGGCCGGCACGGGGGGCAAGGGTGGCGGCACGCGACAGGCTAGCATTGTGTTGCCGGCCGTGTTGGAGACCAGACCGGCGGGGTAGCGTCCCACCAGCAGTTCCAGGCGGCGGCGGGCCGTGGCCAGCTGCTGCTCCCACCGCGGTCGCAACGCCTTCGTCGACAGCAGGTTCTGCCGCATCAAATGCACGTCCACCGGCGGCACCAGGCCGCGGCGGTAGCGCCACTCGACCACCTCAAAGCTCTGCTCGTAGCTTGCGATGGTGCGGTGGTTGAGCGCCAACTGGCACTCCAGCTCCCGGATCTCGAGCCAGGTGCGGACCACGTCGGCTATGAGGGTTTGTTGCACCGTGCGCTGGTCCTGTTCTCTGGCCAGCAGATCGGCGTAGGCCGCCTCTTCGGCACGGGAGAGACGACCCCACAGGTCCAGCTCGTAGCGCGCCCCGGCGGTGGCGCTGTACAGTGTATTGTAGACCGAACCGACGCCGCCGAACTGGGCACGGGTGAACTTGCTGCGCGAGGCGCTGCCGCCCACCTCGATGGTGGGCCAGCGCGCCGCCTTGCTGCCGGTCAACAGCGCCCGGCTCTCCAGGACACGAGCCGCGGCCTGGGCCAGGTCGTGGTTGTAGAGCAGCGATTCCTCGACGAGACTATCCAGCTCAGGGTCTCCGAAAGCAGTCCACCACATCCCGAGCATCTCGATCCCATCGCTGGGATGGTCCCCATCGCTGGGGTAGTCTCCGCTCCCGAGATGATCCTCGCTGCCGGGAACAGCCTCGGCGCCTCTGCCAGCCTCCGTTGCGGTAGTGGTGTCGGGTGGTGTGGCCTGACGGGATTCCTCCCCGCGGGGTTCGGCGACGTAGGCTTCAGGAACCTGATAGCCAAGATCGGGGCGGGCATAATCGGGGCCGACACTGCAGCCACTCCCTATGAGAGAGAACAGGACACCCGCCAGAGCCAGCGCGGTGAGAGAGACGGCGGCGACTGCTCGACGGCGTTGGTATCGGCATGGGTGATTGTTGTTCGGGGTCA
>CBDURX010000114.1:0-6423 GCA_965369485.1 uncultured bacterium
AACATAGCCAACAACAACGGCGGAGGGATCTTTGCTTCCTCCAGCGGCAGCGCCATCCGTTTCAGTACCATCAGTAGCAACGAAGCGGCTCGAGGTGGAGGCATCTATTGTCCGGCAAGTTCCGAGATTTACAAGTGCACGATCTCAGGTAACTGGGCCCGTGACAACGGCCCCGATACCGGCCTGGGCGGAGGTATCATGTGCCTCGGTACAGGCAGCCATGACATCAGTTACACCATCCTGGCCAATAACACGTGCGATCAGGCCGGCGGTGGACCACAGCTCGCGCTTGTCGGCGATCCAACGTATCCGAATGTCGTGATGGAGCACAGCCTGATGGTTGGCGGACCCGCCGACGCCCACGATCCCGACGGGCATCTGTACTGGGACCCCAGCTGCTATGACGTGGACCCACAGTTCTGCTCAATGGATCCCGATGCAGAAGAGTGGTGGGCATTGCAGGATGATTCCCCCTGCTGGCTGCACGGCTGGGGAGTGATCGGTGCCTGGAGCGCAGAGTGTGGACCCTCGGCTACCTTCCTGAAGGAATTCTCTGCGCATTGCGAAGATCGCGGAGTCCACCTGACCTGGACGGTGCACGATGGGACCGATGGCGAGGAGTTTCAGTTGGTCGCCCGTAATGGGGATTCATCTTGGCCGGTCACCGTCAGCAAGCTGTCCAACGTGTCATTCGAAGCGTGGGACAGCTCGCCTGCGACTCTCAGCGGTGGCGAGCTCGTTTACGATTTATCGGTGAGAGATCCAGTGAGTGGCTGGATCCAGCTGGCCTCACGTCGGATAAACATGCCGGCAGTAGCAGGGGAGCTTCGCATCGTCCGGGCTCATCCGAACCCCTTCAATCCCAATGTGACAGTCGAATTCACCACTCCTCGGGCGTTGCAGGTATCCCTGTCGGTTCACGATCTGTCTGGCCGGCGTATCGCGACTTTGAGCACTCGGGTCTATCAGGCTGGAAACCATACCGTGGAGTGGGACGGGCGCGACGACGCGGGCAGTGCTGTCGCGGCGGGTGTCTATCTGCTTCACCTGGAAACTCAGGTAGGAATGCAGTCGCGCAAGATCATGCTGGTAAAATGAGTATAAAGGTTCGGATCAGCCAGCGTCACTCGACGACGCGATAGCAAACGAACTCCATGTTGCTGGACTACTCGTCCTCATCCAGGGGGATGTTGCCAAGATTCGCTTGGTCCTAGCACAGCTGGGCCCTTAGTGGCCCCGATCACACTTCCCCCACGATGTACGTCAACCACCCTGGTGAATTTTCCACCCGCCTGGCCTGCCGGTAGTCGTCCTCGTCTTCCTTGGGGGAATGGTCCCAGTAGACGCGGCTACCGGTAAAACCTGCCTCCTGCAGAGCGTCGCAGACCTCGGCGGGGCTGTACAACCGCCACTGGTAGGTGAAGGCCTTCTTCAGACGCTTACCGCCGGCGAACTTGAAGTGGATGTGGCAGGTGATCGCATTGTCGATGGGGTTGAAACCGGCCTGATCCCAGATGTAGACGAACTTTCCCTGGGGCGAATCGATCTCGCGAGGCTCCTCCATGATTTGCTGGCTCTCCCAGCCGCCGAAGGAGTCCATGAAGAAGAGTCCGTCAGATTTCAGACTCTTGCGAACCTGTTTGAAATAAGCTGTCAGCTCCCGCAACGGGAACAGTCCGTAGTAGGAAAAATTGTAGGCGCAGATCACGTCGGCCTTGGGTTGGGTGACGGTTCGGACATCCTCTTCCAGCAACTGCACCCTCCGTCGGGCATCGCCCAGCGGCTTCAGATTGTGCTCTTCCGCCCAGGCGAGGGTTTCGGTGTCCAGGTCCAGCCCTACAGCCACACGGTCCTTGCGGCTGCGGACCCACTCGACCGACAGCAGGGCGGTTCCGCAGAAGTCCTCACGCAGCCGCCGCGGCCGGCGACCACGCAGGCGCCGGAACACCCTGTCCATGAAGTCCACCTCGAAATCCGTCGCCTGTACCGACCACTCATATAGCAGGTGTTTGTCGGCGCCCTTGCGCCGCATCATGCCGTTCCTGCGGGCGCGGGATCCGTTCTTCTTGGCCATGTGAACCTCCGTGGTGAGCTGGAACGGGGTGGAACGCCTCGATTATCAGCCCTCATGATAGGAATTCGGTCAGGCCAATTCAAACCCTACTTTCCCGCTACCCTGGCCAACAGTGGGCAATCTCTGCTAAAATGATATGGGCTAGGCAGCTCCACTCTGATAATCGTCCAGGAGCAAACCTCCAGGAGCTTGAGCCGTGGATAGAACGGTCCGTCTCTTATTACCCGACACACCAGAGGAATTCGACCTCCTCGAGAGCATCACTGACCGTTACGCCACCGCCCCGGAACCTTCCGAGACCAAACGTCAGAGCTTCTACGACACTTTCGACTGGCGCCTCTACAAGAAAGGTCTGGAGCTGTGCCGGGAGAACAGCAGTTACCACATTCTCGCTCCCGACAGCAGCGTCCCCCTGACATCCGTCACCTGTCAGCGGCGAGGCAAGCCGAGATTCTGGTGGGAGTTCCCCGCCGGGCCGCTGCGCGAGAAGCTGGGCTCCTGCCTCGGCGCAAGGGCTCTGCTGCATCTGACCACCATTCAGAAACGACGCCGCGGTGTCCGGATCCTCAACGGCGACCACAAGACCGTCCTGCGGGTGGACCTGGAGGAAGTGCAGGTGGCCCACCGCAAGGGCAAGACATCCCTGGTCAGAACGGTGGTGCTGCAACCGGTGCGTGGCTACAGCGAGGAGTTGCGGGACTTCCGGCGTTACCTCCACGACCTGAACATCCGCGACGCGGTCGAAGATCCTTACCTCGAGGCCTTGAAGGTGATCGGGGTCACACCGGGCGCGTACTCCTCTAAACTCGACTTCCAGCTGGAGCCCCAGATGCCGGCCAGGCAAGCCGCCCTGCAAATCTTCACACACCTCTTGCGAACCATGAAGCAGAACGAGAAGGGCATCCGGGCCGACATCGACAGCGAGTTCCTGCACGATTACCGCGTGGCGTTGCGCCGCACACGGTCGGCCCTGACCCAGATCAAGCACATCTTCCCCCCGGAGGCGATCCACGGCTTCAAGAAGGACTACGCCCGCCTGGGGAAGCTCTCCAACCGGCTGCGCGACCTTGACGTCTATCTGCTGAAGAAGAGCGAGTACCGCGACATGCTGCCCGGCCAGTTGCGATCCGGTCTGGATCCCTTGTTCCGCACCCTGGCGGCCGAGCGGCAGGAGGCACACGCCGAGTTCGTCCAGGCCATGGCGATGCAGGACTACCGGCGCGTCATCTCACGGTGGGACAGCTTCCTGGACACCGCTGCCGTAAGCGGCACGGCGCCGGGCCGTCATGGCGAGGAGCCCGTTCTGGGACTGGCCCGCAGGCTCATCGACAAGAAATACAGGCAGGTGGTCGATGCCGGGCTGAAAATCACCGACGATTCTTGCGACGCCGAGCTGCACCGGTTGCGGATCCAGTGCAAGAAGTTGCGCTACCTGCTGGAATTCTTCGCCTCTCTCTTCCCCGCCAAAGAGACCACGCATCTGATCAAGCAGCTGAAACAGTTGCAGGACAACCTGGGTGACTTCAACGACCTGCGCGTGCAACAGGAAAACCTGACCCGCTATCTGCGAGGCGTCAGGGGCTACGGCGCTCGTACCGTCCTGGAGGCCTCGGCCGTCGGCGGGTTGATGGCCAGACTCCATGCCAGGCAGCAGGAGGTTCGCCAGGCCTTCGCCCACACCTTCCAGCTCTTCTGTTGCCCTGAAAACAAACTCCTCTTCAGAAAGCTGTTCGGGAAGACGGCCAGCAAAGCCGAGGCTTAGGCCGCATCAGCCCTGAACAATCCGGCTCAATAAACCTCTGGTACGAAGCTCTGATCACTGATGGGGGGACGGACGTAGGTCCCTCTCTTCTGCCGCGGCGGCAGCTTGATCAACTTTGGTGTCAGATCCTCGTAAGGTATCAAGCTCAGGAGGTGATGGATGCAGTTCAGGCGGGCGCTCCTCTTGCTGTCCGCGTTCACCACGTACCACGGCGCCTGCTTGATGTCCGTGATGGCGAACATCTCGTCCTTGGCCTTGGAATACTCCACCCAGCGTGCCCGGGACTCCAGATCCATGGGGCTCAGCTTCCAGCGCTTCGTCGGGTCCTTGAGCCGCGCCTGGAATCGGCGCTCCTGCTCGGCGTCGCTCACCGAGAACCAGTACTTGATGAGGATGATGCCCGAGCGCACCAGCATGCGCTCGAACTCCGGGACGGTCCGGAAGAACTCACGCACCTGCGCCTCGGTGGCGAACCCCATGACCTGTTCCACACCCGCGCGGTTGTACCAGCTGCGGTCGAAGAGGACCATCTCTCCCACCGTCGGCAAATGTGGCACGTAGCGCTGGAAATACCACTGCGTCATCTCGCGTTCGGTTGGTGTGGCCAAGGCTACGACACGACAGATACGAGGGTTCAACCTCTGGGTGATCCGCTTGATGACGCCGCCCTTGCCCGCCGCGTCGCGTCCCTCGAACAATACGACGACCTTCAAGCCCTTCTGTTTTATCCACTCGTGGAGCTTGACCAGCTCGATCTGGAGCTTGTTCAGCTCGGCCTTGTAGAGCTTTCTGTTCAGCTCCCTGGGTCGCACCGTGGCCTCTTCGGGATGTTCTCCGTCGGCTTTGGCGGAGGCTTTGGCCCCAGAACCTTTCGCGGTACGTTTTTCTTTCGCCACACTCTTGCCCTTACCTGTCTTCTTCTTGGCCATGAGTCCTCCCTAGAGCTGAAATTCGCCGCATACTATCCTGTTTGATCCGTGATGACAAGACTGACATCCATACGTGGAGCCGCCGACCGGTCCGAGAACTTGTTTACACCCCGCTGCGGTGTCGCTAATCTTTTTGCTCCCGCTTACCTTGAGTTTTTGACCTCCGACTCGAGCCTCCTGGCGGTGTGCAGTGATCGGCCGGACCATCTCTCACTACAAGATCCTCGCCGAGCTGGGTAGAGGCGGCATGGGCGTCGTCTACCAGGCCGAGGATCTGAAGCTGGGCCGCATCGTCGCCATCAAGTTCCTCCCCGCTCGAAAGAGCCAGGGCGCGGAAGCCGAGCGGCGGTTCGTCCAGGAGGCCAGGGCGGCTTCGACACTCGATCACTCCAGCGTCGGTGTCATCCACGAGATCGATCAGACGGAGGACGGCCAGACGTTCATCGTCATGGGCTTCTACGAGGGCGGATCGCTGCAGGAGAGGATCGAACGGGAGAGACCGAGTCTACTGGAGGCCCTCGACTTCACCATCCAGATCGCTGGTGGTCTGGCCCAGGCGCACGCCAAGGGCATCGTCCACCGCGACATCAAACCGGCCAACATTCTGCTGACGGGCGACGGTGACGCCAAGATCATCGACTTCGGCCTGGCCAAGCTGACCGACCAAACCCGTCTGACCAAGACCGGCGCCACCGTGGGTACTCTCTTCTACATGTCCCCGGAACAGGTGCGAGGGGTCGGCACGGACAACCGTACGGACATCTTTGCCCTGGGGGTCGTACTGTACGAGCTCGTCACCGGCTACCGACCTTTCGGCGGTGATTCAGAGGCCGCCATCCTGTACGCCATCACCCAGAACGATCCCGAGCCTCTCTCTGCCCACCTTGACAACGTGCCCGACGGTCTGCAGGAAGTGGTCGACCGGGCCCTGGCGAAGAAGTCCGACGAGCGGTACCAGAGCACCGCCGACCTGCTGAACGATCTCGAGATCGTCAGGCGCGGCCTGATCCCGGAAAAATCCAAGCTCTGGCGGGCCGTCTTCCGCGCCGGCAGTGTATCCCGCAAGGTCGTGGTATGGCGGGTGGCGACGCTTTCCCTGGCGGCCATGCTGCTGGCCATGGCGGGATTCCTCGTCTTCAGACAGTTACGGCAAGTGGGGCCGGGTGAGGAGCCGTCACTGGCCGTGGTGGACTTCCTGGATCTGGCCACTCCCGACGACTTGACGATCTCGGCGGGTATCACGGGTCTGATCCACGTGGGCCTGGTGGAGAGCTGCCCCATCCGGCTGGTCAGCCCCGAATACCTGCACGATCTGCGCCGCCGGATGTTCGGCGCCGCCCGCGGACCCATCGCCGAGGACCAGGCCCTCTCGGTGGCGCAGCGCTCGGGCGCCTCGCTGCTCCTGTCCGGCCAGACCACGCTGCTGGACGGAAACCGTTACATAACCTGGCGGCTGGTGGACACCCGCAGCGGCAAGAGCGTGGCCGCCAAGCGTGTCGACGGCGATAACCTGGCCGATCTGGTGGACCACATCATCGCGGAGGTCTTGCCCTTCATTACCAGGGAGAGCGGTGTCGCAGCCGGTGGCACGGTGACGCCGGTCAGCGACCTGACCACCTCTTCACCCCAGGCCTACCAGTACTTCGTGGCGGGGATCC
>CBDURX010000115.1:0-6379 GCA_965369485.1 uncultured bacterium
TATTATCTTTTTTTTTTATATTCTTTTTATGTCTTTTTTCTTTGTGTTGGTTTTTTATCCACTTATCGTTTTTTCTGGTGTATTACTCATTTTTCGGTCTCGTCCTCCACCTCCGCACCCCGTAGAACCAACACTTCCACCGGTACCTCGTACTGGAGCACGAAGGGCTTCAGACAACGGTCACACGTGACGGGAACGGTTGCCAACAACTGACCGGACAGCAGCATGCGGTCCTGAAGATTGTCCAGCCTGATCCTTCCCTGTAGGCTGGTCGACTGATCTGGCACATTGCTCGTAGTCTCTCCACGAGACTCGTCCGCTGTATCTTTTTCATGGTGTAGTTCCACGGAGACGTCCAGCTCCGAACACCCCAGAGGACTCCTATCCAGATCCAGTTTCATTGCAAGCGCCCAACCCTAGTGAAATGACCATGTTATGTCAAGCTGTGGGCTGGCAGATACCGTCCCGTCAGTTGCAGATCAGCCGAAGATGATACCCAGCTCACGTGCAGCGTCCTCTTTGTTGGCCGACGCGTGCACGGCGTTGTTCTGCAATGACCGGCCGAAGAGGAACCGGATGGAGCCGGTTGCGGCCTCGGCAGGATGAGTGGCGCCGACCAGCTCACGCAACCTGCGAACAGAGTCCTCCCGCTCCAAACACACGGCTACCACGGGACCGGAGATGATGTACTCCACCAGGGCCGGAAAAAAATCCTTCCCCTCGTGCTCGGCATAGAACCGCTCCACCGTGGCGCGATCGAGCCGCTTGACTTCCATCGCCAGGATCCGGAAGCCGGAGTCATTGACCATCGTGAGGATGGCTCCGACCTTCTGGTCCTGTGCGGAGACAATCTCCGGCTTGATCATGAAATAGGTCTGCTCCATGTTCTCCTCCGGTCTATCACCGCCTGGCGCGGGGCCGGGATCGGGCCACCAAGATTCAACCCCAGATTTCCTTCAACTTGGGCACGATGTCCACCGGGCGATCGGCCACCGGAATGCCCGCAGCTTCCAGCACTTCCTTCTTTTCGGCTGCCGTGCCGGTACCGCCAGACACGATGGCACCAGCGTGGCCCATGCGCTTACCGGGAGGCGCAGTGCGGCCGGCGATGAAAGCCACCACGGGAATGTCTAGGTTCTCCTTGATCCACGCCGCGGCCCGCTCCTCGGCATCGCCTCCGATCTCGCCGATCATCACCAAAGCTTCCGTCTCGGGATCGTCCCCGAAGGCCTTGATCGTATCCATGAAAGTCGTGCCGAGGACGGGATCGCCACCGATACCGAGACAGCTGGACTGCCCCAGTTCGTTGACGGTCAGCTGGTAGACCACCTCGTAGGTCAGGGTCCCGCTGCGCGAAACCACGCCCACATTGCCTGGCTTGACGATGGTGGTGGGCATGATGCCGAGCTTGATCTTTCCGGGGTTGATCAGGCCGGGGCAGTTGGGCCCGAGCAATCTGGCACCCCGCTCCTGGATGAAGGGCATCACCTTGACCATGTCCACGGTGGGCACACCTTCGGTGATGCAGATGATCAACTCGACCCCCGCGTCGGCAGCCTCGAAGATGGCGCCGGCGGCGGCGAACGGCGGCACGAAAATAACGGAAGCGGTCGCATCCGTCTCCTGAACCGCCTCGGCCATGGTGTCGAACACCGGGATCTGGTCCTGAAACTTCTGTCCTCCACGGCCCGGGGTCACCCCGGCCACGATCTTGGTTCCATACTGGAGCATGCCCTCGGTATGAAAGCTGCCGTCGCGTCCAGTGATCCCCTGGACGACCACCTTCGTTGAGGCGTTGCAGAAAATCGCCATGTCCAGCCTCTCCTCTTCTAAAATGGCATCATTTAATGCCGTATACTACACCATGACAATGGGTTTAGCTTGTCAATTCAATTGCTTTCTTAACGGCTTCGTCCATGGTCGCCACACCCACGAGCTCGGTGCCGACCAGCATCTCACGGCCTTTCTCCTCGTTCGTGCCGGTCAACCTCACAACTATGGGCACCTTGATATCCATCCTCTCGGTGGCCGCGATGATACCTGCTGCCACGTCGTCACAGCGGGTGATGCCACCGAAGATGTTGAACAGGATGGCCTTGACGCTCTTGTCGGCCAGGATGATTTTGAGGGCATCGACCACCTTTTCTGGATTGGAGCTGCCGCCAATGTCCAGGAAATTGGCTGGCATACCCCCGTAGTACTGAACCAGGTCCATGGTCGCCATGGCCAGGCCTGCACCGTTTACCAGGCAACCGATGTCACCTTCCAGCTTCACGAAGGAGAGACCCGCTTCGCGTGCGGAACGTTCCGAGGGGTTCTCTTCGTCCAGGTCGCGCATCTCCTCGCAGTCCGGGTGCCGGAAAAGGGCATTGTCGTCCAGGTTGATCTTGGCGTCGATGGCATGTCCCTCGCCGTTGGTCGTGAAGATGAATGGGTTGATCTCGGCCAGACTGGCGTCATAGTGCATGAAAACCTGGCTCAGCTTCTGCATGGCAGTGGCCAGCTGGCGCGCCTTCTTGATGTCGGACGGACAGAGCCACAGCCCCATGCGCAGCGCTTCGTGGTCCAGCAGACCGAAACGGGGATCGATCGCCAGCTTGAAGATCTTCTCGGGTGTCTCCTTGGCAACCTGCTCGATCTCGACGCCACCCTCGGCGCTTGCCATCACCAGAGGCCGCTTGGTGTGGCGATCGATGAGCATACCGATGTAGTACTCCTCGGCAATGTCCACCGCCCCGGTGATCAACACTTTCCGGACGGTGTGGCCCTTGATGTCCATGCCCAGGATGGCCTCGGCGTGCTTCCGCACATCTTCTTCGGTGTCGCAGAACTTCACTCCGCCACCCTTCCCACGGCCACCGGTCAGGACCTGGGCCTTGACCATTACAGGCAAGCCGAACTCGCGGGCAAAGATCACGGCCTCCTCCTGAGTGGTCGCAATCTTGCCGGCGGGAACCGGCAGCCCGAAGCGGAGAAATAACTCCTTCGCCTGGTACTCGTGAATATTCACAGACTCCTCCCATCTCTAAAATTGGGCTGGCCTCCGCACCGCACGCCGGCCGGCCAACTTCGCTGTCTAGCGCGTGAATTTTGACAGTAACTGGGCAAGATCGGGTTCACCAATCTCCTGCAATTCGTAACGGACCCGCACCGAGTCCTTCTCGATGTTGATGATGCGGGACAGGTCGATGGGAGTGCCAATGACCACACTGTCGCACTCCACGGCGGCCACGGTTTTCTGCAGGTCGGTCAACTGTTCCTCACCGTAACCCATCGCCGGCAACAAGGCGCCAATCTCGGGATAAGTGGCGAAGGTCTCGGCGATCTTACCCGTGATCCACGGTCGCGGATCGATGATCTCCGCCGCGCCGTAACGCAGGGCCGCGATGACGGCCGCACCATACTTCATCCCGCCATGGGTCAGCGTAGGACCATCTTCGATGCAAAGAACCCGCTTACCGCTGATCCGCTCAGGGAAATCCACGATCAATGGCGATGCCGAGTCGATGATGGCACAGTGGGGATTCACCGTCCGGATATTTTCCCGGACGGTGAGGATGTCGTCGTATTCCGCCTCCACCACCTTGTTGATGATGACGACGTCGGCGAGGCGGACATTGGTTTCACCGGGATAGTACTTGATTTCGTGGCCAGGACGATGAGGATCCGCCACTACAATGTGGAAATCGCTCTTGAAGAAAGACGTGTCGTTGTTGCCTCCATCCCAGAGAATGACGTCCGCCTCCTGCTCCGCCTCCCGCAAGATAGCCTCGTAATCAACCCCGGCATAGACAACGCAGCCGGCGGCTATGTGCGGTTCGTATTCCTCCATTTCCTCGATGGTACATTCGTGCGTCTTGAGATCCTCCAGAGAGGCGAACCGCTGAACGCGTTGCTTGACGAGGTCACCGTAGGGCATGGGATGCCTCACGGCGGCGACGCTCTTACCGGCCTCACGCAGAATGCTGCTGACGCGGCGTGTCGTCTGGCTCTTGCCGCAGCCGGTGCGCACGGCGCATATACTGATGACTGGCTTGTTACTCTGCAGCTGGGTCAACCGCTCGCCGAGTAGTTTGAAATCGGCTCCGGCTGCGTTGACACGGGCGGCGACATGCATCACCTGCTCGTGGGAGACGTCGCTGTAGGAAATGACGCAGCAAGTACCTCCATGCCGCTCAATCAGCTGCGGCAACTCTGCTTCCGATTCGATGGGAATCCCCGCAGGGTAGAGCTTGCCGGCCAACTCAGGCGGGTAGGCTCGACCATCAATATCGGGGATCTGGGCGGCGGTGAAGGCCATGACTTCGTAGGCCTCGTTGTCCCGAAAAACGCAATTGAAATTGTGGAAATCTCGCCCGGCGGCACCGATGATGATGATCTTCTCTCTGGTCATGCTTCACTCCTTGCCTGCTCCAACTTGGCCGGGGTCGGCGACGTTCCAGCTCGCCTACGAGAGGCGGCAAGCGCTCCTCGTCACGGCTGTTGCTTGATTTTGGCGATGATCTGAGAGGTCGACCAACCAGCCCGCATAGGCACCCGGACGACCCTGCCACCCCAGGCTGTCACTTCCCGGGCACCGACAATGTCCTCTTGCGCGTACTCGGACCCCTTGACGAGCACTTCCGGCCGCACCAGCAAAATGGTTTCCAGCGGCGTTGGCTCGGCAAAAATAGTGACTGCGGTGACTGGTCGCAAGGCCGCCAGCAAGGCGGCGCGGTCATTTTCCGGCAGTAATGGTCGTGGCGGCCCCTTCAGACTCCGTACCGAGGCGTCCGTATTGATGGCTACCAGGAGCACATCCCCCGCCGCTGCCGCGGTGGTAAGGCTCTCGAGGTGCCCGCGGTGCAGGAGGTCGAAGCAGCCGTTGGTGAACACGACACTCCTAGCAGTTGCTCGCTGTTGCTGCCCCCAGGCCGCAAGCTCGCCCTTGGCCAGGATTCGACCCGTTGTGTATGTCACAGCCCTATGGCCTCCGCAATTTCCCGGGCGGTGATGGCGGCCGTTCCCAGCTCGCGCACGGCCAGGCCCGCAGCGTGGTTGGCCAGGTTGGCCGCTTCGAGGAAGGTCGCCCCGGCCACGAGAGCCGTGGTGTAGGTGGCGATGACCGTATCACCCGCTCCCGTGACGTCATACACCTCTGTCGCCTCGGTGGGCAGGTGGTGGGCAGAGCCGTCCCGCTCGTACAGAGCCATGCCGTGCTCGCCGCGGGTGATGAGCACGGCCTCGCTCGCGGTCCTATCCAGCAAGATTCGACCCGCCTCGGACAGTCCGAATTGGTCGGTGATGTTGAGACTGCAGGCCAGCTCCGCTTCGCGCTGGTTGGGGGTCAGAGTGGTCACGCCCTGGTACTGACCAAAATTACCGTTCTTGGGGTCGACAGCCACCACCGCACCGTTATCCCGGCCGTAGGAAATGACCTGAGTGAGGGAACTGCTGGTCAACACCCCCTTGCCGTAATCGCTCAGGACGATTCCATCGAATGGTCCTAGAACCCGCAGAGTCGCCAGCATCTTCTTGATTTCCTCGTCGCCCAAGGGCGATTTGTCCTCGAAATCAGCGCGGACCACCTGCTGGGAATGGGCTATAATGCGCGTCTTGAGGGTCGTGGGCCGTCCTGCCAGAGGTACGATACCTGCTGTCGAAATACTGCGCTCTTGGAGCAGGTTGCTGAGAGTCTCCGCGGCCTCGTCATGCCCCACCACTCCCACCAGCACAACCTCGGCTCCCAGGGCCCGTATGTTGCTGGCCACGTTGGCAGCCCCGCCCAGCTTGACCGTTTCTTTTTCTAGGCGTACCACCGGTACCGGTGCTTCGGGACTGATGCGTTCGACCTGCCCCCAGAGGAAGCGGTCGACCATGCAGTCCCCCACCACCGCCAGTTTCTTGCTGGCAAACCGGTCCAGGAGGTCCCGGTAAACGGACGTCATCTTCAGGTCTCTCCTCGGTCAACTAACTGCTCTATTGATGGACATTTGCGCAATGATCCGCAAGCTAGCACTCACCGTCAGAAGTGTCAACTCGCTGCTCCATACTCCAGGTGGCTGGTCAGACGTTCCGCTGGGAGTTACCATAGCAGTTCCGGAACCCGAGCCAAGGAGACGACCGATGGACAAGCCTCAGCACAGGATATCCGTAGACCTCGACGAAAAGGTGGCCGAGGGCATCTACTCGAACTTCACACTCATCAGCCATAGTCCTTCCGAGTTCATCATCGATTTCGCACGCCTCCTACCGGGTCCTGGAGCAGCAGGACCATATGGTGCTAAAACTAAGGTGTTTGCGCGCATCGTGATGACCCCCCAGAATGCCAAGGCACTGTACAAGACGCTGGGTCTGAACATCGAGCGCTTCGAGAGTAGTCACGGTGAGATCAAACTGC
>CBDURX010000116.1:0-6369 GCA_965369485.1 uncultured bacterium
AGAACCCCACCGGGAAGAGGGTGTCGCCGCTGTCCAGCACCTTCTGCAAGGTTCGGCCGTAGAATGCGCCCGTTTCTTGTCGCGTGACCCGCATCCCGTCCCGCACCCGGGTCAGGCAACTGCGCACGTTGGGCACGCCGTCCACCCTCAGCAGGCAACTGGTGCAGTGACCGCGTGCACAGTGCAGGCCCCGGGGACGGCCGTACTTGTGACTGTGAGACAGCAGCCGGATCCCTTGCTCCCACAATGCCACGGCGACGGACGTGTCGCCACGGCAGGTCAACGGCTTGCCTTCGAAATGAATGGTGACCTCGGTGGCTAGCAACTCCGTTTCACTTTCCGCAGGTGGTCATTGGTGTCACCACGCATATGGGATCGCGCAGCGATGCGATAATCCGGGCCAGGCTGGTTTCGTAACATAGACCACTCTGCCGGGAGCGGCAAGAGGTGGGACAAACAGCCCTTTTCTCTGCCGGGGCGCAGACTATATTGGAGATCCGGATCTGGTCCGGAGTGGAGAGAACACCTCTCCTGTCGCGACAAGAGTGGAGCAATTTACTGGCGAGGTGACCGTATGTCCCAGGATAAATTTGTCCAGGTCAGGCAAGAGGCGGCGGAAAAGGGAGTCGAGTTCATCGATTTGAAAATCCTGGATCTGCCCGGCCGGCTCCACCATCTCTCATTTCCCTATGACCGGTTCACGCCGGATGTGTGCGAGGAAGGGATCGGCTTCGACGGCTCGAGCTATGGCTTCATGAAGACCGAGCAGAGCGACATGGTGCTGATTCCGGATCTCACCACGGCTTGTATCGACCCTTTCCGCCAGCGCCCGACCCTGACCATGTTCGCTGAGGCTCGCTTGACCGACCAGAACCGCACGCCCTTTCCTCAGGATACGCGTTACCTCGCCCGGCGAGCCGAGGCGGCGCTGCGCACCACCGGAGTTGCGGACAGTTCCCTCTGGGCGGCCGAGTACGAGTTCTATCTCTTCGAGGAAGCCACCTACCGGTCCGACGTCACCGAGTCTGCGTTCGCCGTCCAGAGCAAAGAGCGGTTCTTCCAGAACGCTTACCACGCTTGTAATCCTCACGACACCTTCGACGATTTCCGGGACGAGGCCTGTGCCCTGATGCGGAATCTGGGCATTCCCGTGCGCTACCACCATCACGAGGTCGGCGCTCAGGGCCAGCAGGAGATCGAGGGCTGGTTTGCCGACTTGCCGACCACCGGCGACCACGCCGTCTTGGTCAAGTACATCCTCTTTAACCTGGCCGAACAGTGCGGTCTGAAGATCACCTTCATGCCCAAGCCGCTTTTCGACAACGCCGGGTCCGGATGGCACCTTCACCAGTTCCTGACCCGGGAGGGTCTAAACGTATTTCAGGACGAGAAGGGCTATGCCGGGCTCTCGGACACCGCCCTGCACTATATCGGCGGGATCCTGGAACACAGCTCGGCCCTCTGCGCCTTCACCAACCCCAGCACCAACAGCTACAAGCGGTTGGTGTCCGGCTTCGAGGCGCCGACGGCTCGCACCTTCGGTCGTTCCAACCGGGGTGCGGCCATCCGTATCCCCAGCTACGTGAGCGATCCCCAGTACCGCCGTCTGGAATACCGGCCCCCGGATTTGACCTGCAACCCCTACCTCTGCATGGCTGCCATCCTGATGGCGGGGATCGACGGCATCGTCAATTCCATCGAACCGATACGGGCCGGCTACGCCCCAGCGGATGCACCCTCGCCCGACATCAAGAGCCAGACCAAATTCATGCCGCGTTCCCTGGCCGATGCCCTGGACGCCCTGGAAAAGGATCACCTGTTCCTGCTGCGGGACGACGTATTCCCCGAGACCTTGATCCGGCGCTGGCTGGATATCAAGCATGATGAGATCAACGCCTTCAACAGGCGTCCGCACCCCTACGAGTTCACCATGTACTTCGATTTTTGAGGCGGCGGGTCTCTGACTGGGGGAGAGGATGAACACATTCGAGGTACAGACCCGGGGCCGGACCGATTTCGTCGACACCACCGGGCAAGTTCAGGAAGTGGTTGACGAGCTGGGGGTGACCGAGGGCGCAGTCCTGGTCTACGTGCCGCACACCACGGCGGCCATCACCGTCAACGAGGGGGCCGACCCGGCCGTGGTCCGCGACATCGACATGGAGCTGGCCAAGATCGTCCCCTTCCAGGACGGTTATCAGCACGCCGAGGGCAACTCGGCCGCCCACATCAAGTCCAGCCTGGTGGGTTGTTCGGAGATCTTGGCCGTCAGCGGGGGTCGTCTCGTCCTGGGGACCTGGCAGAAGATATGGTTCTGCGAGTTCGACGGGCCGCGTCACCGCCGTGTGTACGTGCAGAAGCTCTGACCCGAGCCTTGCTGATCACTTCAACTCGAGTCGTCCTCTTCAGGCCGGCGTCGCTGTTGCTTGACCTGCGTGCGGCGCTTCTTCTCTTGTACCCGCTGTTCCCGGGCCGCCGGTGTGGGCGCTGTGGGGAGACGCCGCTTGCGTGGGGCGAGGGCGCGCGTGACGAGGGCGGCCAGCCGCGCCAACGCCTCTCGGCGGTTCTGGTGCTGGCTACGCTGGCTGCTGCTGTGTAGCACCAGCTCGCCACGGCGGTTGATGCGGCTGGCCAGCAGTCGTTCGATCCTGGCGCGCTGCCTCTCGCTCAGGACGGCCGAACTCAGGACGTTCCAGCGCAGCTCGATCCGCGTGTCCGCCGTGTTGACGTGCTGTCCGCCCGGTCCGGATGAACGGCTTGCCGTGATGCGGATCTCATCCCCCGGGATCGCCAAGCGGCTGTTGATGACCAGGTCGTCTTTCACGGCGTTTTCCCCGCCAGCAGATTTACACCACCGGGAGGGAGAAACAGTCTGGCCAGCTGGTCGGGTGTCGTCTTGGCGGTGACGCCGAACCGGCCGATGTGCCAGGGTGTTTCCTTTTCGTGCCACGCCGCCGGGCGCAGGCTCAAGGTGCCGAGGAAGCCGGTGGCGGCGGCGATACTGTCCAGGGCTCCCGAGGCGAAGCCGTAGGGCCAGGCCAGGAACAGTGACACCCGGCCGACATCGTGCGCCAGGGCTTGGCGGCTCGCCAGTAAATCCTCGGCCACCGCGTGGTAGGGACCCGCCAGGGCACGGCGCAGGCCGGGCAACTCGGTCACGTCGGCGGACGGTAGAGAGGGTGTCTCCACCCGGCTCCGATCGGGCAAGCGGTCCGGATGCCAGAAGACTGGCTCCCACCCGTGCTCCGTCTGGATCTTCCAGTGCAGGTCGTGGGTGTGGGAGTCGATGATCATCACTCCCGACTCCTGCATCTCCCTCAGTTGCTGCCAGCTGCAGACCTCCAGCCCGCTCCAGTGCTGGCCCACCTGGGCCGTGATCACGAAGAGGTGGGCGCGGAAGCCATATTTCTTCAGCAGGGGAAAAGCCAGGTGGTAGACACTCTCGTCCGCGTCGTCGATTGTGATCACCACCGCCGGCCTGGTAAGCGGCGTGCCATTCCGGTTCGCCGCGGCAACCTCGTCCAGGGTCAACACGTTGATGCCGTGGTCACGGAAGTAGCGCAGGTGGCGCTCGAATTCCGTGCTGGGGACGGTCCAGAACTCCTTGGCACCCAAGGTGGGCAAGTTCAGGATCACCGCTCCGAGCACTCGCAACAGGTATTCCGGTGCGAAGGTGGGCCGGAAATAGTGGTAGCAAAGGACAGGGACGCCGTCGACGCCGCCCTTCAGCGTGGCCAGGTCCAGCTCGCCAGGCTGGTCGAGGTAGGAGTTACGCCCGTCACTGGTCGGGGCCAGGCGGCCGCTACCGTTCCACCAGGCCGCAATGCCGAGGACAGCCAACAAGACAGCGGCGGCCAGGACCAGCCAGATCCGGCCGCGCGTCGAACTCAGCTGATACCACCTCGCCATCACGTTTCCTTTTACGCCTGAAAAGAACGATCGCCAGGACAGATTGAAGAAGTGGCGGCTGAAACCGCCGGGGCTGGCCAGGCTGGACTTTGAATAACCACCCTCCAGCGCCAGCAGGGAATTGCGGGTTACACGCCAGCCGACACGACCAGCGGCCCCACCGACGGTCATAGCGTTCGCGCCCACCTCTTTCTCCCGCCCGATCTTACCGGACAGGTACAGGGTCCAGCTGTCCCATCTGGTCTTCACTATGGCTTCCAGGCTGCCGTTGCGCATCCAGCTGGGACTCCAGTACCCGTGGCCGGGGTAGTGGTCCTTGAAATCAAGATAGGTGAAGACCGGGGCCACCAGGACCTCCACCCGCCCCTCACTCTTCCACCCCAACCTCGCCGTTCCGTAGAGCCGCTCGTTGTCGTCGCTGTAACCGGACGCCTGGCCGGAGAACCCGAGGGACCAGTGTCGCTTGAAGCGCCAGTCCGCCGAGGCGGAGGCCGTACGCGAGGTGATTTCCAGGCCCAGCGACGGCACGGTCTCGATGGGGATGACGCTGCCGCCGAAGTCGATGCGCCACTTGGCCGCCGGCAGCCAGGTGAACCAAAAGTCGGTGCCGGGTTGGTTCCAGCTGGTCTCGTTACCCTCGTTGAATAACGGTTCGCTGCTCCTGAACAGGTCGAGCCAGCCATAAACGTGTAACGCCCAGTTGTGAGCCAGGGGCGTCAGCAGCCCTCCGCCCAGACGCCAGTCGGTGATGCTGGGGTTATCGCCTTGTTCGTAATGGGCCCAGGAGGGGATCACCAGCAGGAGCAGGGAGGGTTCCAGCTCGAGGGCGCCCGCAGCCGTCAAGCGCAAGATCTCAAGGTCGTCGGAGTCACGGCTCCAGTCGGTGCGAAATTTCCACGGCACACTGTATTCGTCCAGGACCTTCAGGAGAAAGCGAGAGCTTTCGCGGCCCGGTTCGCTCGCTTCCGGAAACGTCTTCTCGACCTCGTGTACGGTCTTAAATCCTTTACGTAACTTGTTGTCCCAAATCATGGTGCGACCCAGGCCAATGCGGGCAGAGCCGTCGCCGGGGTCTTCGGCGACCAGGTTACGGTACAGGACCGTGGCTTCCTTCTGACGGCCACTCCAGCTCAGAGCCAGGGCCAGCCCCTTGCGGACCTCCCGGTTGACTCCTGCGGGATTGCGGATCAGGTGGCGGCGGAAGTAGAAGATGGCCCGTTCGGCATCCTCGCGCCACAACCGCTGGTAGGCGATCCCCTGGGCGATGGTTTCGATCAGGCGGATGTCCAAGGCGAGGGCCGCCAAGTAGGTTTCCACGGCCGCGTGATGCCGGTCGGCGGCGGCCAGTTCACGCGCCTGCACCACCAGCTCCGCTGCGGCCAGCGAATCCACCACCGAGACGAAGGGCTCGTCTTCTACCGGACCGGAGGAATCTTGCAGGCCGACCTCGGCAGACGCGGTCGTGTCCGACAGTGTACCGACGCTCTCCTGGGCGAGGCTGGTTCCCAGCCAGACGAGCCACAGCAGCACGCAGAACGTTCTGACCATGATCACTCCCTCACCGTCTTCCACTGAGTGGTACGCTGTCGCTGGCGATTTACACCCAGTCCTCGCGGGGCGGTGATCACGGTGATCACGGCCATCAGGATCCAGTAGATCAGGGGGTAGAACACGGCCACGACATAGTAACGCATCAATTTCCGGTCATAGCTTCTGTCCAGCAGCACGCCGGTGAACAGCTGGGTCAGGCAGACGCTTCCGATGAGCATACCCCAGAAATTTGGTATGGGTGAGGCCCCGACCGGAGGATAGCCCACACCGTAGGAGAGGATCCAGATACCCGTCAACAGCACGTAGACGTAGGCCCAGCACACGGACAGGGACGCCTCGATCAGTACGGGCCAGAAGCGGCGGTGCCGCCAGTGCAACAACTGTCGCCAGTGGCGGACCAGGACCTGGCTCAGGCCCAGGGCCCAACGCTGGCGTTGCCGCCAAAGTCCGCGCAGCGACTGGGGCACCCGCATCCACATCACCGCCCGCGATTCGTACCGTACGTCCCAGTGACGCAACTGCAAGCGCCACGTCAGGTCGATGTCCTCGGTAGCCATGTCCGGGCTGTAGAAGCCCACGTCGTACAGGGCCGTGCGGCGGAAGGCACCGCAAACACCGCTCATGGTCATGATCCGGCCCCACACCCGCTGGGCTCGCCGCAGCAGAGAGATGATGGAGGCGAACTCGATGGACTGCAGCTTGGCCAGGAAAGAATCTCGGTTGACCACCCGCGGATTCCCCGTGACGGCGGCTACACGCGGGAACCGGAAGTGAGGCACGATGAATTTCAAAAGGTTCCGGTCCGGGATCGCGTCGGCGTCCATGATCATCAGGATGTCCCCGTTCGTCAGGGGAATGGCGTCGTTCAACGCCATGGCCTTGCCCTCGTTGACCAGCTTGCGAACCAAT